>CAJMSL010000132.1 GCA_905216045.1 uncultured bacterium | reverse complement strand
CTTGTGGGCTACGTAATCTTTGCGAGCACCTTTGGCCTGACCGCGTCGTTTGGCCTTGCCAACTACGACCTGCCCACCATCAACACTGCCTTTATCGCCACGGCCGCCATCACCTTTGTCTTTGGCGCCTTGGGCGTGACGTTCCCCAAGTTTTTCCAGCGCGTATATGGCATCGGTTTTGGCATTCTGCTCGCTACTATTCTGGTTGAGATCGTGCTGATGTTCATGGGCGTCTCACAGACCATCACCGACCTGATCGTGATCGTGGTGTTCGCCGGCTTTATTGGCTACGACAGCTATGTTGCCACGACGGTGCCGCCTACGCTGCCCAACGCCGTGCTTATGGCCTCTAACCTGTTCGTGGATATTATCAACGTGTTCCTGCGCATTCTGAACATCCTCGGCCGTCGCGACTAGTGGCGAATTGCGGCGGTGCTTGCCGTGCGTGCAAATCGATGCGAAAGGCGGTCCTTCGGGGCCGTCTTTTTTGTACGCGGCGGGGTATCATGGATGGGAAAAGCCGATAGCGGCAGAGACCGAGAAAGGTGACCACTTATGGCAGACGTCGACAACAGGAACCGTAACCGCAGGTCCAACCGAGCGGGTCAGCCCAATCCCAAGCGCGAGGCCCGTGCCAAGGCCGCCGAGCGTCACGTGGCAACTGTGTCCGAAGCGTGCGCCAAGGATATCGAGCGTTCGCTTGCCGGTGTTCGCGAGTTTGACGGTATGCCTGCCGGCTTTGTCTCGGCGATGAAGGCCAAGGCCCAAGCGGCCGACGCTGTCGAGGAACAGGTTGCCGAGGAGTCTGAGGCCGCCGAGGCCGAGACCGCTGAGGTTGCGTGCGCCGAGACCGAGGTTACGGCCGAGCCTGCACACGCAGAGGAGGCCACGGAGACCGAGTCCGCGCCTGCCGCCGAGGAGCCCGCTCCGGTCCTGCCCGAGGTCACCGTGCTCGACGCCTCTGCCACGCAGGCCATTCTGGATAACGGCCGAGGCTATGCGCAGTTCTGCGACATGGCCGTGCTCGACTTTGCCTCGTTCACCAACCCGGGCGGCGGCTACATCCAGGGCTATCTGGGTCAGGAGGCCACGCTCTGTGCCGATTCGTACCTGTACAACGTGCTCGATAAACAGCGCAAATGGTACGGCGAGAACCGTCGCCGCAACATCAACTGCGAGCTTTACCGCAACCGTGCGCTGGTGGTGCCTGCGGTGCGCTTCGACCGCAACCACGTGCATGCGTATGCCGACGTGATCGTGGCCGCCGCGCCCAACGCCAAGCGCGCTCGCCAGGAGTATCGTGTGGGTGACGATGCCCTGCTGGACGCCCTGCGCGATCGCATCCGCTTTGTGCTTGCCATCTGCGACGAGCTGGGTCGCGAGAAGCTCGTGCTGGGCGCTTGGGGCTGCGACAACAACGGCTTTGACGCCGAGGCCGTGGCCGAGCTCTTCCGCAAGGAGCTCGCATCGGGCGACTTTAAGGTCAAGCAGGTCTTTTTTGCCGTGCCCTCTACGCGCTGGGACGAAGATTTTGCCAAGTTCGAGCATGTGCTGGCAAACTTCCCCGAGCGCAACGAGGAGTCCTATGCCCAGGTTGCCGCTCGCGCTGCGGCTGCCCGCGCCGCCGAGCAGGTCCAGGCTGCCGCCGAGGACGATGAAGACGATGACGATTGGCGCAAGTACCTGTAATCGGTATGTGCTGACAGATAGGTCGATTCGGCGGGAGAGACTGCTCCCGCCGACTTTTTCTTTTTACTAGAGGAAGGGCTTACGATGAAAAACGTTCTGTGCTTTGGCGACAGCAATACCTACGGCTATGATCCGGCGGGCATGCGCGACGGCACCGCGGTACGCTATGCGCACGATGTGCGCTGGTGCGGCGTGGCCCAGCGCGACCTGGGCGAGGGCTGGCACGTGATTGAGGAAGGCCTCAACGGCCGCACGACGGTACGCGACGACATGTGCCATCTGGACACTAATCTCAACGGCATCCGCGCGTTGCCGATGCTGCTCGAGGCTCATAAGCCGCTGGATGCGATCGTGATTATGCTGGGCACCAACGACTGCAAGACGGTCTTTAGCGTGGGGGCTGCCGATATCGCTGACGGTGCCATGGCGCTGATTCGCACCGTCCGCGCGTTTCCCTGGACCGAAGCCGCGCCCTGCCCGCGTATTCTGCTGATGGCGCCTATCAAGATTAAACCGCAGATCGCCGATGTGTACATGACCGACTTTGACGAGCGCTCCGTCGAGGCCTCGGAGCATTTTGCCGAATACTATGCGTATGCTGCTAAACAGTTTGGCTGCGACTTTTTGAATGCCGCTGATTTTGCCGAGCCGGGCGATATCGATTATCTGCACATGATGCCCGAAAGCCACGAGAGCCTGGGCCACGCCGTGGCAGCCAAGCTCCAAGAGATGCTCGGAGAGTAGCGCGACCCCAAGCCACCGCAAAGGGGACGGGCGCCTTTGCGGCGGTTTTGGGCTGCGAATCTTAATACTGCCACATGTGGTTGACGGGGCCGGAGCCTTTGCCCATGTTCAGGCCGGCGGCCAGAGCGCCGGTTAGGTAGGCCTTGCCGGCGTTGACGGCGTCGGCAAGATCCATGCCCTGAGCCAGCGCGCAGGCGATGGCGGACGAGAGCGTGCATCCGGTGCCGTGCGTGTTGTCGGTCTCGATGCGCTTGTGGCGGAACCACGTGGTGAGTGGATCTCCCAGATGGTTGCCCTCGTCATCGAGTGGCGCGGGTTCGGCCAGTACATCGTTGGCCTCGTTGACAAGATGCCCACCCTTAACGAGGGATGCGCAACCAAAGCGGCGGGTGAGGAGCATGGCAGCATTTTGCTGCGTGCGCTCGGAGTCGACCTCATAGTCGAGCAGTGCCATGGCCTCGGGAATATTGGGCGTGATAACCGTCGCTAGCGGGAACAGGCGGCGGGTGAGCGCCTCGGCGGCATCTTCGGCAATCAGCCGCGCGCCCGAGGTGGCGACCATGACGGGGTCGACGACCACGTTCGTTGCGTTCCAGGCGCTCAAGCGGTCGGCGATGACTTCGATAATCTCGACAGAAGAAACCATGCCGATCTTGACGGCGCTGGGGCGGATATCGTTAAAAACGGCGTCAATTTGCGCGGCTACGATATCTGGCGAGATATCCTGCACGGCGGTAACGCCCAGGGTGTTTTGCGCTGTGATGGCGGTGATGGCCGTCTCGGCATACAGGCGGTGCGCCGTGATGGTCTTGATGTCGGCCTGAATGCCGGCGCCACCGCTGGAATCGGATCCCGCGATGGACAGGACGGCAGGTACCTTACTACGATCCATGTTCGCTCCCTTGTTCGGTCGGAATCAAATGGGTCTTTAAGCCAGCATTATAAAGATGCCCGGGCCGACTCTATGCCGAACCCGGGCGGGCGATGCAATCTCTACGCAAGTGTAAGTAAATGTTCACAAGTCAACAATTGACAGGCACCAGCTCGCCGCCAGAAGCGGCCGCGGCGACAGGGTTAGTCCTCCATGCCGAGGTCGATCGTGGTGCCCTCGAAGATCTTGTTGACGGTGCGGACGGCGCACATCTTCCCACACATGGTGCAAGTGCCCTCGGTGGCGGCGGGGGATTCTTCGTAGCGCTTCTTGCCCGTAACTGGGTCGAGCGCGCACTTCCACATGGCGTCCCAGTCGAGCTTGCGGCGTGCCTGGCCCATCCTGTCGTCCATGTCGCGGGCGTGGGGCACCTTCTTGGCGATATCGGCGGCGTGTGCGGCGATCTTGGTGGCCATGAGGCCGTCGAGCACATCCTGGGCGTTGGGCAGGCATAGGTGCTCGGCCGGTGTCACGTAGCACAGGAAGTCGGCACCGGAGCTGGCGGAGATGGCGCCGCCGATGGCGGCGGTGATGTGGTCGTAACCCACGCCGATATCGGTTACCAGCGGTCCGAGCACATAGAACGGAGCATTGTGGCACAGGCGCTTCTGCAGTTTCATGTTGGCGGCGATCTCGTCGAGCGCCATGTGACCCGGGCCCTCGACCATGACCTGGACGCCGGCGGCCCAAGCGCGCTTGCACAGCTTGCCCAGCTCGATCATCTCAGCGGTCTCGGTGGCGTCGTTGGAGTCGTAGAGGCAGCCCGGGCGGCAGGAGTCGCCGAGCGAAATCGTCACGTCGTACTCGTGGCAAATCTCGAGCAGCTCGTCAAAATACTCGTAGAACGGGTTCTCGTTACCGGTGACCTCCATCCAGCCAAACAGCAGTGAGCCGCCGCGGCTCACGATGTTCATCAGGCGGCCGGTCTCCTTATAGGTCTTGGTGACCGACTTGTTGATGCCGCAGTGAATGGTCATAAAGTCCACGCCGTCCTCGGCATGCGCGCGCACGACTTCGAACAGGTCGTCCTTGGTGAGCTTGACCAGCGGCTTTTCCATGTAGCCGATGGCGTCGTACATGGGGACGGTGCCTACCATGAGCGGCGTCTCGGCGATGAGCTGCTGGCGGAACTGGCGCGTCTTGCCCGAGTTGGAGAGGTCCATGATGGCGTCGGCGCCAAAGTCCTCGGCGATCTTGACCTTCTTCCATTCCTCGGCGGCATCGGCCTTGTCGCCCGAGATGCCCAGGTTCACGTTGACCTTGGTGGACAGGCCCTCACCGACGCCAAAGGCGCGCATGCCCTTTTTGATGTGCACGATGTTGGCGGGAATGGCGATGCGGCCGTCGGCCACGCGCTCGCGGATGTACTCGGGGTCGCGATGCTCGCGCTCGGCGACCTCCTTCATCTGCGGTGTGATCTGCCCGGCGCGGGCGAAGTCGATTTGCGTGACGAGCTTGGGCTCGGTCTGTGTGCTCATTGGCACGGCTCCCTTCGTTGGCATTACCCATATCAGGTCACAGGTCGGAGCGAACAGCTCCCTCTCAGCCCGTCATGCGAGCTCCCTTTTCTCGTCATTTTTCTCTGCTGTCGTTTTTCTTATTATAAGCTCTGTGTCCCGTTCTGGCAAGAGCAGGAACTTGTTTTTTTCACATAGGTCGTTGCAAAAAATCACTGTTTGG
>CAJMSL010000131.1 GCA_905216045.1 uncultured bacterium | reverse complement strand
CCGTCGCAATCTGGTCCAGGCCTGTGGGTCACATCCGCTTATGCGCGCCCTGCGCCCGGGCAAGCTCGCGCTGACGGCGCTCGAGGCCACGCTGCGTATCTACATGGACGGCGCCGATGTTGCCCATCGCGATATTCCGGTGCTCAGCATGCTTACGCTGCCGCAGGCCCATTTGGAGCGACGTGCCCGCAAGCTGCGCGTTCGTATGGGCGCCGGGCTCGATAAGGCTGGCTACCCTGGTGGCGGCTCGCTGCCTACCGTGGAGCTGCCCACCATGTGCGTTGCCGTGCGCCTTGTTGACGCACGCCTGACGGTCGATGCGCTCAAGCGCTCGCTTGTTCAGGACTTTGACACGCCGGTCGTCACGCGAACCTCGCACGATCGCATTTTGTTTGACGTGCGCACGCTCGTGGGTGACCGCGATATCGAGACGGCGGCAACGACGCTCGTCGCGTGCGTTAAGAAGGCGATTGCTCGATGAGTGAGGTTCAGGCGTTGGTGGAGTGTCCCGTTATCGTTGGCACGGCGGGCCACGTCGACCACGGCAAGTCGGCACTGATCGAGGCACTGACCGGCAAGAATCCCGATCGCCTTGAGGTCGAGCGTCGTCGCGGCATGACGGTGGAGCTTGGCTTTGGCGAGCTGGCGCTGCCGAGTGGCAAGATCATCGGCCTGGTCGACGTGCCGGGCCACGCGCATTACCTGCGCGCCATGGTGCAGGGTGCGACAGGCATCGACGTTGCCGTGCTGGTGGTTTCGGCCGTCGAGGGCGTGATGCCGCAGACCCGCGAGCACGTGCACGTGCTGGAGATGCTGGGCGTCACGCATATGGTGGTGGCGCTGACGATGTGCGACCTTGCCGATGCCGAGATGACCGAGCTTGCCGAGCTCGATGTCGATGACTTTTTGTCGGGTACCGTGTTTGCGGGCGCGCCGATTGTCCCCGTGTCGTCTAAGACGGGCGAGGGGCTCGACAGGCTGCTTGCGGTGCTCGACGAGCAGGTAAGTGCCTGCTGGGATGCCTGCCGCGACCGTGCCGAGCGCACCGATGCCGCGCCGCGCCTGCCTATCGACCGCTGCTTTACGATCAAGGGCGTAGGCACCGTCGTGACGGGAACGCTGCACGATGCGCCGGTTGCGGTGGGCGACGAGCTGATCGCTTTGCCGTCGCGTACGGTCTGTCGCGTGCGCGGGATTCAGGTGCATGGCGATACGCCGCGCGCGCTGCCTGGGCAGCGTGTGGCGCTCAACCTAGTTGGTGACGGTGTCGCGGCGCGTGACCGTGGCGAGATGCTGGGCGTGGCGGACCGCTTTGGCCAGACGTTGCGCTTTATGATGACGTTCACCTACCTGGGCCTCGAGGGCACCAAGCCGCGCGTGCTCGAGTCGGGCGCGCGTGTGCATGTGATGGCCGGCACGGCCGAGGTCGTCGGCCGCATCATGCTTTTGGAGGGCGAGGCCCCCATGGCGGTGGGCGAGACCCGTACCGAGCAGGTGCGCCTGGAGGAGCCGCTGCCGCTGTGTGCCGGAGACCATGCCGTGGTGCTGTCGTTTTCGCCCGTTATGCTCATCGGCGGCGGGCGCGTGCTGCTTTCGCGCTGCCGTCGTTCGCGCGAGCTTGCCGAAGGAGAGCGTGCGCTGTATGTGGCGCTTGAGGCCGGCGATATCGCGGGCGGTGTGGGCGCTTGGCTGGCGCTGCAGACGCTGCCGGTTACGACGGTTGATGTTGCCGAGGCTTTGGATCTTCGTGTTGGCGAGGCCGATGCCGTACTGCGCGGATTGGTGGCGCAGGGCTCCGTTCGCAAGCTTGCCGCGGGCGATGCGGGCCTCTTGGCGGACGCCGTGGTGCTCGACGCCGCGATGGATGCACTGGCGGCGACCCTGTCAGCCATGCACGCGGCGGCTCCCAAGGAGACGGGCTTTACGCCCGGCGCCGTTGCCCATGCTGCGTGGCCTGCCGCTGATGAAGGCGTTGCCGCGGCTCTGATTGCCGAGGGCTGCTCGTGTGGCGTGTGCGCCGCCGAGGGCGCCGAGGTGTTCGACCCGCACTCCGCTGCCGCCGCGGCGCGTGTGGTGCGCGAGGCCTGCGAACGTATCGTTGCCTTGCTGGACGAAGCCGGCCTGGATGCACCGACGTTGCCCGAGGTGGGCGAACAGCTGCAGCTCGGCCGCGACACCATGACGCGTGCCCTGCGCGAGCTTTCGCTTAAACGCGCGATCGTTAAGGTCGAGCGCGACGTTGCCCTGTCCGCTGCCGCCGAGGCCCATGCGCGTGAGCTCGTCGCCGCCGCCGTTGAGGCAGCCGGCGGCGCTGCCACCACGAGCGTGCTGCGCGAGGCCCTGGGCGTGTCGCGTAAACGTGCCATCAGTATCTTGGAGCACCTGGATGCCGTGCGCTTTACGGTGCTCGACAAGGATGCCGGCGGCCTGAGGTCCCTGCGCTAGATTGGCTGCTCGGTTTGGTAAAATACCGCCGCACTTGGGAACGGATGGGCTCCGGTGGGCTCCGCGGTCCTCAAAACCGTTGCGAGGCGTGCAAAACGTCTTGGATGTGTTCGATTCACATACGTTCCCGCCATACGCTACCAGCGCTTTTGTGCTCGCGGTCTTGCTGCGTGCCGCAAGGGCGCTGTTTTGTTTTTGTGCGGGTCCGCCGTGTCGTCCGCCTTGTCGCCTACGGTATTTGCCCCGTGCGCTGGGTTTAGAACGCGCCGATGGGGGTGTTTTGCCGTATGACTACCGTAAGACGTGCCGATCTTTCTTGTGTCGTCCAAGCGGGTGGGCTGTCCTCGCGCATGGGCTGCGATAAGGCTCGCATGGCGTTTTGCGGCGAGCCGCTTATCGAACGCGTGCTGGGTCGGCTGGCGCCAGTTGCCGGCGAGTTGGTCGTGACGACTTCGCGTCCCAGCGAGCTTGCCTACCTTGAGGAGCGCGCGTTTGGCGGCCTGGTGCCGCGAATAGTGTCGGACCTTGAGGGGCCGGCGGGCGCCATGCGCGGCATCGCGAGTTCGCTGACTGCGGCCCGGCTGCCTCTCGTTGCTATCGTCGCCTGTGATATGCCGTTTGTCTCTTCGGAGCTAATCGGTGCCCTTGCTGGCTGTGTTGAGGCCGAGGCGCTCGACGTGTGCGTGCCGCGCGAGGAGCGGGGAATTGAGCCGCTTTGCGCCGTCTGGCGCCGTGACGCGTGTGCGCCGGTCGCCCAAGAGCTGCTCGCCTGCGACCGTCAGCGCATTCGCTGCCTGATTAATCGCGTTCAGGCTGGTTATATGGATGAGCCGCAGATCGTTAAGGTCGCAGGCTCGACGCTCTGCTTCGAGAACGTCAATACGCCCGAGGAGTTTGCGGCGGCCGAGTTGCTCGCCTAGACGATTGGAGTTGCCATGTCTCACGATATTTGTCCCGACACGGGAGAACCTTGCACTTGCGACGGGTCCGAACCCTGTACCTGCGGCTGTGGCGGATGTGGACATACGGCCGAGGAAGAGGCCGCGGCGGCTGCGTACCGCGAGTCGCACCGCGAGGCCTCGTGCGGCGATGCCCCTGATCACGAACGCAAGATCATCGTTTCGTTCGATAGCACCTTCGATGTGATGGAATGCGAGCAGCTGTGCCTTGACGCCGGTGTGCCCGGGCGCATCATGCCGCTGCCCGGCTCCATCACCGCCGGCTGCGGGCTGTGTTGGGCCATGCCGTTCTCGGGCGATGCACTCGCCGCCTTCCGCGCTGCCACCGAAGGCCGCATAACCCCCGCCGACTACCATCAGCTCGTCCTCTAACCACCAAAACCACCACAAAGGTGCCGTCCCCAATGTGGTGGTTTGGAACACGTGGACGAAACAGGTTTGAAACACGGGTTTTGCGCGTCAGACACTCAAAAACGCTTCTACCTGCATCGTAATCAAAATGAAACATCAGCTCGTCGGCTTATGCGTAACTTTGCTGCAACAGTGCGATATTATCCATACTCGATAAAGCTCGCGGCGCATGGGGCGCCTCGAACGATACTTTTCTTTTCCATCAATTGGAGGAAGCATGAGCTACACGCAGAAAGTTCTCGACGAGCTCAAGGCCCGCTATCCCGAGCAGCCTGAGTTCATTCAGGCCGCGACCGAGATCCTCGGCACCATCCAGCCGGCGCTCGACGCCCATCCCGAGTACGAGGAGGCCGCCCTGCTTGAGCGCCTCGTCGAGCCCGAGCGCATTGTTATGTTCCGTGTCCCCTGGGTCGACGACCAGGGCAAGGTCCAGGTCAACCGCGGTTACCGCGTCGAGTTCAACTCTGCCATTGGACCCTACAAGGGCGGCCTGCGCTTTAACCCGACGGTCACCTTGGGCATGCTTAAGTTCCTGGGCCTGGAGCAGATCCTTAAGAACAGCCTGACCACCCTGCCCATGGGCGGCGGCAAGGGCGGTTCCGACTTTGACCCCAAGGGCAAGTCCAACAACGAGATCATGCACTTCTGCCAGTCCTTCATGACCGAGCTCTATCGCCACATCGGCCCCAACACCGACGTTCCTGCCGGCGACCTGGGCGTTGGCGGCCGCGAGGTTGCCTACCTGTTCGGTCAGTACAAGCGCCTGACCAACGAGTGGACCGGCGTCCTCACCGGCAAGGGCCTCTCCTTTGGCGGCTCGCTCGCCCGTACCGAGGCCACCGGCTACGGTCTGGCCTACTTTGTGGACGAGTACCTTAAGAGCCGAGGCGACTCCTTCGAGGGCAAGAACGTCGTCGTTCACGGTTCCGGTAACGTCGCCATCTACGCGGTCCAGAAGGTCGCCCAGCTCGGCGGCAAGGTGCTGGCCTGCTCCGACACCCACGGCTGGGTCGAGGATCCCGACGGCATCGACTACACCGTGCTCGAGCATGTCTACAACAAGAAGCGCTCCGGCCACGACAAGGGCGTTACGCTCGCTATGTATGTCGACGAGAAGCCCAATGCCACGTGGCACGAGGGCGACGGCCGTGGCGTGTGGCAGCTGCCCTGCGACATCGCGCTGCCCTGCGCACGCGAGAACACGCTGCTGCTCGAGGACGCCCAGGCGCTCGTCGCCAACGGCTGCAAGGTGGTCGGCGAGGGCG
>CAJMSL010000130.1 GCA_905216045.1 uncultured bacterium | reverse complement strand
GAGGGCTGCACCTTAGCCAAGTCAATTTCCGATTCACGGCAAGCAGCAGCGAACAGCTGCGAACCCTGGTCGATGAGTTCGAGCTTGTGCTTGGTGGCTTTCTCTCGCTCGCGCTGTTCCGCCCGGGCACGACTAGGCGAAAGGATGTCCTGGAGCGCGCCGGGCCGATCAGCCAGAGATGCCGCAAGTTGCCAGAGCGCACGCACCGCTTGGCTCGGTGTCCTACCGGCCCTGGAGAGAGCGGCGTCCCCACTCCTTTTAAGATCGGCATCGAGACGCACGTTGATCTGAGCGGCTGTTGTGGTCATGACCCCTCCTTAATACTTCAAAACTATCATAAAACTCTATGGTAAATACGTAAAGCATGTATAGCATTTATAAGCATTAGCCGTACTCTGTACACAAAAAGCCGCCGAGGCGCACTGCACCTCGGCGGCCACGTATCACAGATCTAGTTCGGTTTCGCCCTTTGCATTTGCCCAGATAAAACCTGCCAAAATTAACATCCCTTTTTGGTAGGCTTTAGAGCTCCACGCTTTCGGCGCCGTTGATGGTTAGGTCGCGCTCGTAGAAGGCGGTGAGGGCGCGGATGGCGTACATCACGTCGCGTACGCCGCCGGTCTCGTAGCTCGAGTGCATGGCCAGCTGCGGCAGGCCCACGTCCACGGCATGCATGCTCGCCTGCATGTTCGACAGGTTGCCGAGTGTGGAGCCGCCGGCCATATCGCTCTTGTTGGCGAAGGCCTGCGTGGGCACGTCGGCGTCATCGCAAATAGCCTGGAACACCGCGCGGCTAAAGGCATCGGTGCAGTAGTGCTGGTTGGCGGCTTCCTTAATGACAATGCCGCCGTTGAGCACAACCTGATTGCGAGCATCGCACTTCCCGGCGTGGTTGGGGTGCACAGCATGTGCATTGTCGCAGCTCACGAGCATCGAGGCGGCAAGCGCGCGATGGTACGACTCGTCGTCAAAGCCCAGCGATCCGTTAATGCGGCGCAGCGCGTCGGCCAAGAACGTCGACATGGCGCCCTGCTTGGTCTCGGAACCAACCTCCTCGTTATCAACGCAGCAAAAGACCGAAACGTCGTGCGCGTTCTCGGCACCCAAAAATGCCTGCAGCGAGGTGTAGGCGCAGGCCAGGTCGTCAAGCTTGGGCGTCGAGATAAACTCGTCGGCCCGGCCCCAAATGCGCGCATCCTGACGATTGACCAGGAACAGATCGCGGCTCAGAATCTGATCGGGCTCAACGTCCAGCTCGTCGGCGATCAGAGCATCAAAGTCGCCCTGCTTAAGATCACCGGCGCTGATGAGCGGGCACAGGTCGACGGCGCGGTTGGGCGCAAAGCCCTCGTTAACGCCACGATTCATATGGATGGCAAGGCTCGGGATAATAGCGACCTCGCGCTCGGTGGCAAGCAGGCGGCTCTCAATACGGCCGCCCTCGCGCACCAACACGCGGCCCGCGAGCGCCAGCGGGCGATCGAACCAGGTGTAGTCGATCATGCCGCCGTAGGCCTCGGTGTTCAGGCGCAGCGTCTCGCCCGCGCCGTCAAGCTCAGGCACGGCCTTGACCTTAAACGTTGGCGAATCGCTGTGCGACGCCGTGAGCTGAAAATGATAGTCGCCGGCAACGCCGTCCTCGCCCCACGTAGCAGCCAGGTCCTCGCCCACCTTAAAGGCAACGACGCTCGAGGTGTTGCGCTGCGTGTAATAACGCCCGCCCGGCTCGATGTCCCATGCCGCGTTCTCGGGCAGGTAGGTAAAGCCCGCCTCGTCGAGCTCGGCCATAATGGTCGCCGCCGTATGGAACATGCTGGGGCATGCCTCGATAAAGTCGATAAGGTCGTTGGCGGCCTCGATATCGTCGGCCGTCACATGCGCGCGCTCGGGCGTTTCCTGATCCGTCATGCTCTCCCCTTTCGCTGGGTTGATGGTTCCCTCCAGCATACCCCGCCACGCCAGCGCCGCACTCTTCATTCCATGTTTAATCCCGCGCCGCTCACCAAGTTGAGCCATCGTGCCCGCGTTCCTTTTGCGACAATTACGCTAACAGGACGAGAGGAGCCGTTATGAAGCCACGTAACATTGCCATCGCCTGCGGTGTCGCGGGAGTCGCCGTCGGCCTTGCCGCTGCCACCGGTATCGTTTACCACAAGCAAATCAAGTCCGCCGCGTCGCTCAAACGCCTGACCGGCTATGCGGATGGCTATGATCTGTACGCAATCGACATCGCCTACGACTACGATCTTGATCGCATCATCGCCGCTGGCGTGCGCGACGACCAGGCCTACATCGATGCCGTGGTGGCGCAGGTGCTGCCCGGTGTGCCGGCACATGTTCAGGCGCCCCAGTTTGCCTGCAGCGCCTTTGTCGCCGTAGATGCCGAAGGCCGCGTGCGCACCGGTCGCAATTACGACTTTAAGGACGACACCTCCGCGCTGCTGGTGCGCAATCACCCACGCGGCGGCTATGCCTCCATCGGGTTTGCCGCCCTTAACAACCTGGGCGATAACACTCCGCTTGACTCCGTCGCCGGACGCGCCGCCGCACTCATGGGCCCGTTTGCCCAGCTCGACGGTGATAACGACTGCGGCGTGTCCATTGCCGTACTCACCCTGGACTCCAAGCCCTGTGACCAGGACACGCAGCGCCCCGTCATCAATACCTCGCTCGCCATCCGCCTGGTGCTCGACCGTGCCGCCACCACGCAAGAAGCTGTCAACCTGCTTTCCACCTACGACATGCACGCCATGGCAGGACGCGATTACCACTTCTTTATCAACGACGCCGCCGGTGACGCGCGCGTAGTAGAGTGGGATCCGCGCGATCCGGACCGCGCTTTCAAAGCGACTCCTGTACGCCAGGTTACGAACTTCTACGCCTGCTATGGCGACGAAGTGCTGCCCAACCAAAAGAATGGCGAGCTGGGCCATGGTAAAGAGCGCGCCGTCGCAATCGCCGATGTCCTTGACGCCCATGTCGGTACCCAGGACGAAACGATTGTCTGGAAAGCCCTGCGTGCCGCAGCACAAGAGCCCAATCCGGAAGACATCACCAGCAATACGCAATGGTCGGTCGTCTTTGACAATACCGAACCCGCCGTCGTCATTACGCTGCGCCGCCACTGGGGCAACGTCGACGCCTTCGCACTGTAAGGACCCAGGCCTGTCGACCTTACGCTCGCCTGACGTTGTTTACATTTCTATACGCTTGAGCTAACACGTTTTACCCCCGTATCAACAATGTGCGGGGGTAAACTTATGCGCATGTTATAACTTGCCCGGAAGGATTCATCATGCTTAGGATCGGTCTTCTTACCAGTGGCGGCGACTGCCAGGCGCTCAACGCCACCATGCGCGGCATTGTCAAAACGCTTATGACCAATAGCGAAGAGCCTATTGAGATCTATGGTTTTGAGGACGGCTACCAGGGCCTTATCTACAGCCGGTTCCGCGTCATGACGCCCGCCGATTTTAGCGGCATCCTTACCCGTGGCGGTACCATCCTGGGCACGAGCCGTACGCCGTTCAAGCGCCTGGATATTCCCGAGGCCGACGGCGTCGAGAAGGTGCCGGCAATGGTCCACACCTATCATAAGTTGCAGCTCGACTGCCTGTTTATGCTGGGCGGCAACGGCTCCACCAAGACCGCCAACCGTCTGCGCGAAGAGGGCCTCAACGTTATCGCCCTGCCTAAGACCATCGATAACGACACCTGGGGCACCGAGTTGACGTTTGGCTTTACGAGCGCCATCGACGTCGCCACCAAGTGCATCGACGACATCCACACCACCGCCTCGAGTCACGGCCGCGTGTTTGTCATCGAGATCATGGGGCACAAGGTTGGCTGGATTCCGCTGTATGCCGGCGTCGCGGGCGGTGCGGACGTCATCCTGATCCCCGAGATTCCCTACGACATGGATAACGTCATCAAGACCATCGAGCATCGCATGAAGACTGGCAGCCGCTTTACCATCGTGGCTGTCGCCGAGGGTGCCATCTCCAAGGAGGACGCGGCGCTGTCCAAGAAGGAGTACAAGAAAAAGCTTGCCGAGCGCACGAGCCCGTCGATTGTCTACGACATCGCCAAGGAGATCGAGGCCAAGACCGGTCGCGAGACCCGCGTCGCCATCCCCGGCCACACGCAGCGCGGTGGCCAGCCCGACGCCCAGGACCGCATCTTTGCGACCCAGTGCGGCGTCGAGGCGGCGCTGGGCTGCCTGCGTGGCGAGTTTGGCTACATGATTGCCCTGCGTGACGGCAAGATGTGCCACATGCCGCTCGAGGATGTCGCCGGCAAGCTCAAGTATGTCGACCCCCAGAGCGATCTGGTGCGCGAGGCCAAGGCGTTGGGCATCAGCTTCGGCGACGAATAGCCTCGGCGAAATCCATCCCATCGGGCCCTCCGACCCCGCCCGACGTATTTCGATTTGGCTCCTCCCTTGACTCCGTCAAAGGTCGCCAATCGAAATCGGCGGGCGGGGTCGGAGGGCCCTGCGCTTACATACTCGCCGAGGCTATTCGTCTTCTTGCTGCGGGTGCCTGGTCTGATAGTAAGTTGCGGTAGGGTTGGGGCAGATTCTAACTAGAAATGGTGGTCGCTACCGGTTGTTCTCGGCATACTCGGCTCATTCGATTACGGTCATCACATGAAAGGAACTGCCATGGATCTTGCGATGGCGCAGCGGCTCGTTGATCGCCGCAAGGCTGCCGGGCTTTCTCAGGAGGCGCTTGCCGCCCAGCTAGGTGTGAGTCGTCAGGCTGTCAGTAAATGGGAGCGCAGCGAATCCTCGCCCGATACCGACAACCTCATTGCGCTCGCCGCGCTGTATGGCGTGTCGTTGGACGAGCTGTTGTATGGGGAGGCGGCGGATAGCATTGACGACTCGCAAGCTGATGATGAGGCACAGGACAGCGACGCCGGCACCAAAGCTTCAGATAAGGCTGAAGAGGCTGAGGCTTCTACTGAGCACGCTGATTGCGGCGACAAACCACTTGTCGATATTTCCCTCGCGCGCGGTATCCACGTTATTGTTCCCTATATAAGCGAGGTAGTCCATGTTGGCTGGTGCGGTTTCCATGTGACCAACGAGCGCAAGGGTGAAGAGGT
>CAJMSL010000129.1 GCA_905216045.1 uncultured bacterium | reverse complement strand
GGGCCAGGCCGGCAGGCATAATTTTCTCTGGTTTTTTTCCCAGCCCCCTATTGCCTTTTCCTACACTTTAAGACTCTCATTGATTGAAAGGACACTGTCACCATGAAACGCACAGAAATTGCCCGTATCTTTGCGGATATGGAACACTATGACGGTCAGGACGTGACCGTCTGCGGCTGGACCCGCACCATCCGCGACATGAAAAACTTTGGTTTTATCGAACTCAACGACGGCAGCTGCTTCCGCGACCTGCAGGTCGTCATGAACCGCGAGGCACTCGACAACTACGACGAGATCGCCCATCAAAACGTCTCGGCCGCACTCATTTGCACCGGCACCGTCAAGCTGACCCCCGATGCGCCCCAGCCTTTCGAGCTTTCTGCCACCTCCATCGAGGTCGAGGGCGTCAGCGCCCCGGATTACCCGCTGCAGAAGAAGCGTGCAACCGTCGAGTTCCTGCGCACCCAGCAGCACCTGCGCCCGCGCACCAACCTGTTCCGCGCCGTGTTCCGCATCCGCTCTGTCGCGGCTGCCGCCATCCACCGCTTCTTCCAGGAGCAGGGCTTTGTCTACGTCAACACCCCCATCATCACCACGAGTGACTGCGAGGGCGCCGGCGAGATGTTCCGCGTGACCACGCTCGACCCCAAAAATCCGCCCCTCACCGAGTCCGGCGAGGTCGACTGGAGCCAGGACTTCTTTGGCAAGCATGCAAGCCTCACCGTGTCCGGCCAGCTCAATGCCGAGAACTTTGCCATGGCCTTTGGCGACGTGTACACCTTTGGCCCCACCTTCCGCGCCGAAAACTCCAACACCACGCGCCACGCCGCCGAGTTTTGGATGATCGAGCCCGAGATGGCCTTCGCCGACCTTAACGACTACATGGATAACGCCGAGGCCATGCTCAAGTACGTCCTTAAGGACGTTATGGCCACCTGCCCCGACGAGCTCAACATGCTCAACAAGTTTGTGGACAAGGGTCTGCTCGAGCGCCTGGACCATGTCGCCAACTCCGACTTTGCCCGCGTTACCTACACCGAGGCCGTCGAGATCCTGGAGCAGGCAGTCGCTGCTGGCCACCAGTTTGATTACCCCGTCAGCTGGGGCATCGACCTGCAGACCGAGCACGAGCGCTTCCTGACCGAGGAGCACTTTAAGCGCCCGACCTTCGTGACCGACTACCCGGCCGAAATCAAGGCGTTCTACATGCGCATGAACGAAGACGGCAAGACCGTCGCCGCCGCCGACTGCCTGGTTCCCGGTATCGGCGAGATTATCGGCGGCTCCCAGCGCGAGGAGCGCCTGGATCTGCTCGAGGCCCGCATCAAGGACCTGGGCATGAATCCCGAGCAGTACAAGTACTACCTTGACCTGCGCCGCTACGGTTCCTGCAAGCACGCCGGCTACGGTCTGGGCTTCGAGCGCTTGGTCATGTATCTGACCGGCGTGGGCAACATCCGCGACGTCCTGCCGCACCCGCGCACCGTGGGCAACGCCGACTTCTAATCGTCGGACGCTAGCTCGCGTCGCCACACGCCAACGCTCATCGCATAAGCGTCTCTCGACATCGGTCGAGAGACGCTTTTTTCAACAGCATCCGTCAAGCTTTTGGCAAGTTTTTGGTCAGTTGACCAGGGCTGTTGAAAACTCGACCCGCCGTTTGCCGACGACTACCGACCGCCCAGAGCGCCCTGCACCCCTGGGAAAGCCCCACGTCCTAGGCTCCATACCGTCGCCACCCAAAACGGAAAGGACGTGGGTACCATGACCGAAGCCGCTGTTGAAACCTACGACACCACGACTAGAGGCGCCGCCTCGATGGCAGCCTATCGCGCCGTTCGCATCCTGCAACTATTAAGCGAAAACACCGGCGAGGACAAGGCCATGCTTTCCGATGAGTTGATCCGGCGCCTCGCCCATCCCGACGACCCCGCCCGCATGCCCATCTCGGCGGCGCGGCGCAGCATCTACACCGCCATCTCCGCGCTTCGCCATGCCGGATACGAAATTGAGTACAAACGCGGCGTGGGCTACAAACTTCTTACCCGCCCGCTCACCGATGAAGAGATCATCCGGCTCCACGGTATGGTCATGCGCAACCGCTCCACGCCTATCGCTATCCGCAAGAGTATGGCGCAGCACTTAGTTGCCATGGCGAGTGCCGACGTTCGCGGCTACCTCGATACACCCGAACCCGCTCCAAGCGCAGGCAGCAAGGCTACCAAGGCAACACGCACGCCCATCAAGCGCATCGACACGTGCGAGCTCGTCGAGCAGGCCATCGACCACGGAACCACGGTGAGTTTTGATATTTCGAGCGTCACGACACGTGGCGAAACCGAAGCAGCACGGATGACACTCCGTCCCTTTGCCATCAAGCAACGAGACGGCATCTCGTATCTGCTAGGAACGGTCTACGACGCCCGAGGCGCCGATGACACGTTGCGTACTGTAGAGATTGGCCGAATGAGAAACGTCACCACACGTCTCCTCGACGGCAAGAAGCTCTTCGCCGCCCTAGACGAGGACGACGCCTCCTCCGCCGCATAAGGCCCTCCGCCGCCCATTCGACTACCCGTACCGCCCATCCGATTCTGTATTAAAAAACCCGCCAGGCTGTTGTAAAAATGGACATCAGCGCTACTATAGTTCCACTTGCACTTTGTCCCAGTGCAGTGTTTCCAGCCATTTTTATACTGGGGGTAATGACATGAAGGACATCACCATCAGCCGCAGGAGCCTTCTGGTCTCCGCCGGCCTGCTCGCGCTCGCTCCGCTCGCCGGATGCGGCGGCAACTCTGGTTCCGGCTCCGCTGCCGCCGGTTCCGACTACACCATCGGCGTTCTAAAGCTCACCGAGCACCCCGCGCTTGATGCCTCCTATGAAGGTTTTACTAAGGCCATCAAGAAAAGCGGTCTTAAAGCCAAAATTGATCTAAAGAGCGCCCAGGGCGACCAGTCCACGTGTAAGTCCATTGCCGACAAGTTTGTGGGCGACAACGTCAACCTGATTTATGCCATCGCCACGCCCGCCGCGCAGGCTGCCGCCGGCGCCACGGCCGATATCCCCATCGTGGGCTGCGCCATCACCGACTACGCCGCCTCCGGCCTGGTCCAGGACAACGACAAGCCGGACACCAACGTCACGGGCGCTTCCGACCTCACCCCGGTCGCCGAGCAGCTCGAGATGATGCAGAAGGTTCTGCCCGACGTTAAGAAGGTCGGCCTGCTCTACTGCACCGCCGAGTCCAACTCCGACGTCCAGATCAAGGCCGCCAAGAAGGAGCTCGACAAGCTGGGCCTCGAGTACACCGATTTCACCGTCTCGAGCTCCAACGAGATTCAGTCCGTCGTCGAGTCTGCCGTGGGCAAGGTCGACGCGCTGTACTCCCCCACCGACAACACCATCGCCGCGGGCGCCTCGCAGGTGGGCCAGATCTGCAAGGAGAACAAGCTTCCCTTCGTGACTGGCGAGGAGGGCATGTGCATGGCCGGCGGCCTGTTCACCCTCTCCATCAATTACGAGGATCTGGGCTACGCCGCGGGCGAGATGGCCGTCAAGATTCTGAAGGGCGAGGCCAAGCCCGAAGACATGCCTATCAAGCACCTCTCGAGCAAGGACCTGGTCGTCGTCAAGAACGACGAGATGGCCGAGGCCCTGGGCATCGACCTTTCCGCTCTGGACGCGTAATGCTATACGCGGCATGCGTCTAGAGCCCGTGCTCGCGCTTTAGCTGCGTTATTCAATATCTGAGCCACAGGGGCGGGCGCTGTAGACCGGCGTCCGCCCTGCTTGTTTCAGGTAAAACAAAACGTCTGTCCGCAGCTCTTTCATGCATTGTTACCGCTATCATGGTGACTCACGTGTCCACCCTATTCTAGGAGGTATGAAGCATGCTCATTGCATTGCAGGGCGCCGTTTCGCAGGGCGTCCTCTGGGGCATTATGGTGCTTGGCGTGTTTATCACGTTCCGCCTGCTCAACATCCCCGATATGACCTGCGACGGCAGCTTTGCCCTCGGCGGCTGCGTCTGCGCCGTACTCATCGTCAATAACAACGTCGACCCGCTGCTCGCCGTGCTGGCCGGCATGTGCGCCGGCGCCATCGCGGGCGCGGTCACGGGCATTTTGACCACGGTCTTTGAGATTCCCGCGATCCTCGCCGGAATCCTGACGCAGATCAGTCTGTGGTCCATCAACCTGCGCATCATGGGCAAATCCAATACGCCCATCCTTGCCAAAGGCACTATCTTCTCGTCTGTCAGCAACATGACGGGCCTGCCGCAGTCCACCGTCGCCATCATCCTGGGCATCTTGCTCGCTGTTGCTATCGTTGCCATCCTGTATTGGTTCTTTGGCACCGAGATCGGCTCGGCACTGCGCGCCACCGGCAACAACGAGTACATGATCCGCGCCCTGGGCGTCAACACCAACTCCACCAAGATGATCGCCCTCGTGCTCTCCAACGCCCTCATTGGCCTTTCGGGCGCGCTCATCTGCCAGAGCCAGAAGTACGCCGACATTGGCATGGGCACCGGTGCCATCGTTATCGGTCTTGCCGCCATTGTTATCGGCGAGGTGCTCGGCCGCCTGCTGCCCGGCGGTCTCACGCAGTTTAGCGTTCGCCTGGCCTCCGCCGTCTTTGGCTCCGTGGTCTACTTCCTCATCCGCGCCATCGTGCTGCAGCTGGGCATGGACGCCAACGACATGAAGCTGCTCTCCGCTGTGATCGTCGCCGTGGCCCTGTGCGTGCCCGTGGTTTGGGAGCGCTATAAGCTCCGCAGCTCCTACACGAAGGGGGATGAGGCAGATGCTTAAGCTCTCACACGTCAAGAAAACCTTTAACAAGGGCACC
Organism: uncultured bacterium; assembly: GCA_905216045.1. Classification (GTDB taxonomy): domain Bacteria; phylum Actinomycetota; class Coriobacteriia; order Coriobacteriales; family Coriobacteriaceae; genus Collinsella. The sequence continues at coordinate 320 of CAJMSL010000129.1, read as the reverse complement.
GTCACCGAGAAGCGCGCGCTCACCGGCGTCGACCTCACCCTTAACGACGGCGACTTTGTAACCGTGATCGGCGGCAACGGCGCCGGCAAGTCCACGCTGCTCAATATGATCGCCGGCGTGTATCCGCTCGATTCGGGTGTCATCGAGCTCGACGGCACCGACATCTCGCGTCTGAGCGAGTCGCAGCGCGCCAAGTACCTGGGTCGCGTGTTCCAGGACCCCATGCGCGGCACCGCAGCCGACATGCAGATTGCCGAGAACCTGGCCCTCGCCAAGCGCCGCGGCCAGCGTCGCGGTCTTTCGTGGGGCGTCACCAAGGC
>CAJMSL010000128.1 GCA_905216045.1 uncultured bacterium | reverse complement strand
TGCTCTGTTTGCTTTAGCGACTGGTTGTGTTCCCGTTTGGCGAGTGTTCTAGTCCCTTAATCCACCCCAGTTCTTTATTCTTGTTTTTATTGGGTCGTTAGCTCAGTTGGTAGAGCAGGGGACTCTTAATCCCAAGGTCCAGGGTTCGACCCCCTGACGGCCCACCCCAAGATCGTTAAAGCGACTGGCTCAGGCTGGTCGCTTTTTTGTTGACCTCGCATGGGGTCGAACCCGAAAGGGCACAGCCGCTTTCACAGATCGAGCCTACCCTGGGGATCGGTAAAACCGTCAGTACCCTCCTTGAGTTTCTTCTCGTCTGTCTTCACGCGACGCTCGAGCTTTTTTGTATCCTCGGCAGGCGGTAGGTTCTCGGGGACAATTCCGCGGTCGATGAGGCTGCCACGCACGCTTGTGTTGTTCTCGACGTGCTCTTGCTTGATCTGGTCCAGGCCGTACAGGTCGTGTTCCTCGGCGTTGAAGGCCGTCATCGAGTTCGTAAGGTCCTTTGCTTTGATGAGGACATCGGCTAACCTGTCCGCCAATGCCGCTCTCTTGGGTACGCCGAGCTGCTGCTTCATTTCCGCCGTGCTTCTGCCGCCGAATAACGCCTCATCGCCCTTCGACTTGATGATCGCGAATCCTTTGGAGTCCACGCCGCGTTTGAACGCAATACCCGAGAGCTGTTTCTCTGAATCGGATAGCGAGTGACGCGCCTGCAAGCGCTGAATCTCTGCGAAGCGCTGCTCTATGAGCTCTTGGCGGCGCGTCTGCACGGCAAAGTATGCCTGGGCGAGCGCGATCTCTGGCTTGTTTGAATCTCCGTTCTGTGCGATTAAATAGCATGCATAGCGCGTCAGCTTGTAGTCTTTTACGGCTCGTTTGGCGATGCCGGCATCTACCATTTTGCTAGCCTCAGCAAAATGGGCGGCAACAGGCATTTTATTGGTGTCACACGATGCCATGGATCTCTTAACTGCAGTCTCAAAATTACGCCATTGGGTGTATCCGAGGGGTTCCATTAAATCGCGTGCGAGCCAATACTCAACGCCGTCTTCTACATGGGCGTAGCTGTCAAGTTCGACACGCCATTTCTCGATATCCCTGCTGTCCATATCTCTTCCTTTCTGTTCGTTTGTCTACGTGGACTATGTCGACTCCGTATTCAGAATGAGTATATTTGCCCGCGCGGACACGAATGGGCCCTGTGTCGCTTTGAGCTCACGGGACCCATTAATATCGAGAAGTTGTGTTCTGCTCTGGAGGGGTGCTCGGCTTAGTCTGCTCGATAGTGCGAACCCAAGCTTTCAGTTCGCTTGCGCATGGCTTTGACCATTTCCTGTGCTAGTCGAATCTGCGATTGCAGGCGGGCGAGGGCTGCGATCTCGCTGTCATCGGCATGCGGCTTGCTCAGCGCCATGGCCTTGTCTTGCAGGCTTTCAAGCTGTTGCAGGGCCTCGGATAGGCCTGTTTCGGTCCTGTTGATCATGCAATAGGTGCTCATCGTGTGCCTAAGGCCGTGTGTCAGGCGATCGGCATCTGTTGTGGCAATGCCGTACTGGGGGAGGGTGATATCCGCCTTCAGGGCCGCCTCAGGCTCTTTCTGCGCTGTGAGGGCTGCCGATGCGCCCGCGATACGTCCGAATACGATGCCGTTGGCGCTTGACAAGCCACCAATGCGGTCGGCGCCGTGCGTGCCGCCTGTCGCCTCGCCGCAAGCGTAGAGGCCCTCAACGCCCGTGTGCGCGGTCTTATCGATCTTGATGCCGCCGTTAGCAGCGTGGGCATACATCGCAACGCGCATCTCATCGGTCGGCGCGATGCCGTGCTCGTCTTGCAGCCAGGTGGCAAAGGTCTGCACAAACTCTGGGACATCCTCGCGGGGGAAGTCGTAGTGGAGTGCCAGGCCTTCGACACCTGCCTGATCGATGACGAGATCGATAGCGCGGGAGGCCAAGCGTGACGTGAAGGGACCATATCCAGAGCGCTGCTCGAGCAGGTCGTCCAGCTTGTCGTCGGCAATATCTACCGGCTGGTCTACGTGCACGTAGCGCCAGGTTTTCTCATTGAAGACCAAGTTACGCCTGGGCTCGATGAAGCCGGGCATCATCTGCATGAACTCTATATTAGTAAGTGTTGCGCCGTGCGCCAGTGCGATGGCCTGCGAGGAGCTGAGCACATCAGCCGACGTAAGGCTGCGCTCGAACAGGCCGCCTGTGCCACCGGCTGCGATGATCGTGGCCTTGGCAGCAAAGGGCACGATTCGATTTTCGGTAAGGTCGTAGAGTACGGTTCCGGTTATTCTGCCGTTCGTGTCCTCAACAAGGTCGATAAGCTCATGGCGGGGGAGCAGGCGAATGCCGAGCGACTCGATCCAGGTCGTCAGAGCGTCCTCAAGGGGCTTGCGGGTGAGGCCGCGCCACATGCGCGTCTTGTGGTCAAAGCAGGGGATAAATTGCTTTTGTTGAGCACTCTTGGCGCTTTGCGGACGCTGGAGCTCAACGCCCAGGTCTTGCTCGAGCCAGTCAATCGCTTGGGGAATGCCGTGGACGAACGTTTGGACGAGTTCGGGGTCGGCAACGCCGCCGCCGACGGCCAGGATGGTGTCGATGAGGTCCTGCTCGTCGTCTTCGTCGACGGGACCGATGAGGCCGAGGCCCCAGGTACCCGGGAAAAAGCTCGATCCACTCATGGTCTTGCCGGCGCTTGCCACAGTGACGGTTGCACCCGTGCGTGCCGCTTCGATGGCGGCGCAAAGGCCCGCAATGCCAGATCCAATTACCAGTACATCAGTCGATTCCATCGGATTCCTTTCTCGTCCGGCGCATTGTCGCACGGGTGATCGGCAATGGGGCCGCAAAGACTCGGCAAATCGGTAAAGGGCAAATATGGCAGGTGGGCGTCATGGACGCTCTGACGCTCCATCTCATCACATCTTGTATTTCGCCCCAACTGATATATCGGCATTAGCTACCCTGCGACAGCGCAAACAAAAAGAGCCGCTACCTGGGTGGGTAGCGGCTCCAAAGCTCAACTATATGAGCATCGCGCGGGCGCGATTAGGCCTTGAGGGCCTCCTCGACGGCGACAGCGCAGGCGACGGTGGCACCGACCATGGGGTTGTTGCCCATGCCGATGAGACCCATCATGTCAACGTGCGCAGGCACGGAGGAAGAACCGGCGAACTGGGCGTCGGAGTGCATACGGCCCATGGTGTCGGTCATGCCGTAAGAGGCAGGGCCGGCGCCCATGTTGTCCGGGTGCAGGGTACGACCAGTGCCTCCACCAGAAGCGACGGAGAAGTACTTCTTGCCAGCCTCGAGGCGCTCCTTCTTGTAGGTGCCAGCGACGGGGTGCTGGAAGCGCGTGGGGTTGGTGGAGTTACCGGTGATCGAGATGTCGACGTTCTCGTGCCACATGATGGCAACGCCCTCGCGGACGTCGTCGGCGCCGTAGCAGTTGACGGCGGCGCGGGGACCATCGGAGTAGGGGATGGTCTCGACGACCTTGAGCTCGCCCGTGAAGTAGTCGAACTGGGTCTTCACGTAGGTGAAGCCGTTGATGCGGGCGATGATCTGAGCAGCGTCCTTGCCCAGACCGTTGAGGATGACGCGCAGCGGCTTCTTACGAGCCTTGTTGGCGTTCAGAGCCAGGCCGATAGCGCCCTCAGCGGCAGCGAAGGACTCGTGACCGGCCAGGAAGGCGAAGCACTCGGTGTCGTCGGAGAGCAGCATAGCGCCCAGGTTGCCGTGGCCCAGACCGACCTTGCGGTCCTCGGCGACGGAGCCGGGAACGGTGAAGGCCTGGATGCCCTCGCCGATGATAGCGGCAGCCTCAGAAGCGGACTTGGCGCCACGCTTGACAGCGAGAGCGCAACCGAGGGTGTAGGCCCACTCGGCATTCTGGAAGGCGATGGACTGGGTGTTGTTGACGATCTCACGCGGGTTGAAGCCCTTGTCGGTGCAGATCTGCAGAGCTTCCTCGAGGGAGGCGATGCCGTTGTCGGCGAGGCACTTGTTGATCTTGTCAGCGCGGCGCTCGTAACCTTCGAACGTAACAGTCATAGTTATTTCCCTCCCTTTCTACTCGTGAACCGGGAACACGCTGGCGACGGAGTGAGTCTCCTCGTCGGTGCGCGGGTCGATGTACTTGGCAGCGTTCTCCCACTGACCATAGTGGCCCATAGCGCCAGCGATGGCCTCCTCGGGGGTCTTGCCGGCCTTGACGGCGTCGGTGAACTTGCCGAGGTTCAGGAACTCGAATGCGATGATCTCGTTCTTGTCGTTGAGAGCCATGCGGGTGACGTAGCCCTGAGCGAGCTCGAGGTAACGAGCGCCCTTGGCCTTGGTGCCGAACATGGTGCCGACCTGAGAGCGAAGGCCCTTGCCGAGGTCGTCGAGGGAGGCGCCCACGGGCAGGCCGCCCTCGGAGAACGCGGTCTGGCGGCGGCCGTAAACGATCTGCAGGAAGATCTCGCGCATAGCAACGTTGATGGCGTCGCAGACGAGGTCGGTGGTGAGGGCCTCGAGGATGGTCTTACCGGGAAGGATCTCGGAAGCCATGGCGGCAGAGTGGGTCATACCCGAGCAGCCGATGGTCTCAACGAGGGCCTCCTCGATGATGCCGTTCTTGATGTTCAGGCTCAGCTTGCAGGTACCCTGCTGGGGTGCGCACCAGCCCACACCGTGGGTATAGCCGCTGATGTCCTCAATTTTATAGGCCTTGACCCATTCGCCCTCTTCAGGGATGGGAGCGGGACCATGCTTCGGACCCTTCGTGATCGGGCACATATTGTTGACCTGTGCGGAGTATTCGATCATAATATTCTCTCCTTTGCATTATTGTCGGAAGCCGGTGCCATTTGCACCGCACAAACATCAGCAAGCCTGCGCGGGGGCTGTGCGTTCCGGCCGTCCATTGTCAAGCTTTTCACAGCTAATTTTATTATACGAGGGTAGTGGCCTTTTTTCAAGATGTTAGTCTTTTCTAACCGTCTGTTTTTGATAAATTTTTCTTGCCATTTTCTGCATATTCAGCAAAACGCCGCCCCGTTTTGCCTGCGGGGCGGCGTTTTTACCAGTCAAAAGAATTCTACAATCTATTCCAATCGGCAGATTGGAAACGAAAGCGGGGCGCAGGAGCGCAGCACAGCCACAGTGCCCCCCTCCTTTGCTTTATCCCATCAGAAAGCCGAACAGCAGCGGCGCAATGCCGCTTGCCACTGCCATGCACAACACAGCAGCCAGCACGGTTTTGGCAAAATACCAGGCGTTCTTAGGCGGCAGCGGTTCCGGCTTTTGCTGCTTTT
>CAJMSL010000127.1 GCA_905216045.1 uncultured bacterium | reverse complement strand
CCCCACTACTCCACCCACCATATATTGCAAAACACCCCAAGCATATGTTCGAAAACACAATATGTTGTGTTTACAGCAACAGCGGGATGCCACCTGTAGAACCACGCCCGCGAACCTCAACCTTCAAGTTGACCTTGAGGCGATTTTTACGTCCCTTTACACGCCGTTCACATCGCCCCCAAACTCCCCCGCCCACGGTACACACGGCCCACCACCGCGTCGGTGTCTGGCGAAAAATGGGACGGGCCCCAGATTGCCCATGCGCGCAAAAGTGCGTCTCGGCAATCTGGGGCCCGTCCCATTTAATATTTATAAATATGCAGGTCAGCGAGGTGCTAGCGATGTGCTAGCGGATGCGCCGCCAGATAGACCTCGGTCAGTTGCGTTCGGTCGACATGCGTGTAGACCTGCGTGGTCGATATATCGGCATGTCCCAAGATCTCCTGTAGCACACGGAGGTCTGCGCCGCCCGCAAGCATATGGGTGGCAAAGGAGTGACGCAGCGTGTGGGGATGGAGTCCCACCAGCCCCACCTGGCGCCCGTAGCGCTCACAGATGGCATGAATGCCCTGGCGCGACAGACGGCGGCCGTTCTTATTTAAAAAGACCGCCGAGGTCTCGGTTCCGCGGGCATGGGCCGCCAAGCGAGAACGCCCCTCAGTTACATAGAGCGTCAGAGCTCGCGCCGCGCTTCCCACCAGCGGTGACAGGCGTTCCTTTGAGCCCTTACCGCGAACGAGCACAAAGCCATCGTCGATATGGATATCGCCCACATCGAGCCCCACCAACTCGCTCACACGTAAACCGCATCCGTAGAGCACTTCCAAGATGGCATGGTCGCGCAAGCCCATCTCGCCCTCGGGGAAGTCTTGATCGAGCAGCGCCGAGACATCCTCCACCGATAGATACTCCGGCAAACGCTCAGCCTTTTTAGGCAGGCGCAACGCCGCCGTTGGATTTTGGGCCACAGCCCCATCGCGCACCAAAAAGGCATGCAGGCCCTTCACGGCCGCCAGCGCACGCTCCACCGAGGCATCGGAATAGCCCCCATCGCGACGGTCGGCAACAAAGCCCTCCACGACCTGACGGGTCACCTCTTCAAAAGACACAATACCCGCCCGCTCCAGATAGGCGCAGTACGTCGTCAGGTCACGACGATAGGCCGCGATCGTGTTGCGCGCCAAACCCCGCTCGACCGCGAGGTAATCGAGATACTCCCCCGCCGCCACGGCGAGCGACGAGGGAGTAGCTTCGGTATGTTCCTTATTCGCCGGCACCCTTAGTCCGTAGCGAGGTTCATGGGCGTCACCTGCAGACGGTCGACACCCTCGTGCTGGCCGAGCGAAGCGCGCACGAACTCGCGGAACAGCGGCTGCGGGTTGGGCGGGCGGCTCTTGAACTCGGGATGAGCCTGGGTTGCCACATACCACGGATGCACGTCGCGCGGCAGCTCGACCAGCTCGACCAGGCGCTCGTCGGGCGACAGACCCGAGATAACCAAACCGGCGTCCTCGAGCTGGTCACGGAAGGCGTTGTTGAACTCAAAGCGGTGACGGTGACGCTCGTAGACGAGCTCCTCGCCATATGCCTCGCGAGCAAGGGTATCGGCGGCGAGCTTGCACGGATAGGCGCCCAGGCGCATGGTGCCGCCCTTCTCGGTCACGTCCTCCTGCGAGCTCATCAGATCGATGACGCTAAACGGGCCGTCCGGATCGAACTCGGAGGAGCTGGCGCCGGCAAGGCCGACGACGTTGCGGGCGAACTCGCACACGGCCACCTGCATACCCAGGCAAATGCCCAGATACGGAATCTTGTGCTCACGGGCAAACTCGGCCGCGAGGATCTTGCCCTCCAGGGCGCGCTTGCCAAAGCCGCCGGGGACCAGGATGCCCGAGGCGTCGCCCAAAACCTCGGAGACATTCTGCTCGTCGAGGCTCTCGCCGTCGACCAGCTGGACGTCCACATGGCGATCGTAGAAGACGCCCGCATGGTGCAGGGCCTCGATAACCGACAGGTACGCATCGGGCAGCTGCGTGTACTTACCCACGACGGCGATCTTCACCTTGTCGGCGTGATGGTTGGCGTGATTCTGTTTGCGCAGGAACTCGTTCCACTCGCTCATGTCGCGCTCACGCGGATCCAGACCCAGGCGTTCGCAAATGCGCAGGTCAAAGTCCTGCTCGGCAAGCAGCTGCGGAACATCGTAAATGCTCGCGCAGTCCTCGTTGGTAAAGACGCAATCGGTGTCGACGTCGCAGAAGCTTGCGATCTTTCCGCGGATAGCGTCATCGATATGGTGGTCGGAGCGCAGCACGATGATATCGGGCTGGATGCCAAAGCTGCGGAGCTCCTTGACGGAATGCTGCGTGGGCTTGGTCTTGACCTCGTGGGCGGCGGCGATATAGGGAACGAGCGACACGTGGATGTAGCAGACGTTCTCGGGGCCGGCCTCCTTGCGGTACTGGCGGATGGCCTCGACAAACGGCTGCGACTCGATGTCGCCGATCGTGCCGCCCAGCTCGGTGATGACTACATCGGAGCCGGTCTGCTCCTCGATGCGGCGGAACTTGTCCTTAATGGCATTGGTGACGTGAGGAATCACCTGCACGGTACCGCCCAAAAAGTCGCCGCGACGCTCGCGGGCGATCAAGCTCTTATAGATGGCGCCGGTCGTAAAGTTGGAATCGCGGGTCAGGTTCTCATCAATAAAGCGCTCGTAATGACCCAGGTCCAGGTCGGACTCGTAACCATCCTCGGTAACGCAGACCTCACCATGCTGGAACGGGCTCATGGTACCGGGGTCGACGTTCAGATACGGGTCGGCCTTCTGCATCGTTACTTTGTAGCCACGCGACTTGAGCAGACGGCCCAGCGAGGCCGCGGTGATACCCTTGCCCAGGGACGAAACCACGCCACCGGTTACGAACACATGCTTGGTCATATTGAGTTACCTGCGCTTCCCGTAGAAGTTGTTTATCCACATCTTACGGGTCTTCATTGTAATACTCGCGCCGCGGACCGTTCGCAATTTTTCTCGCGTGCGATTGCATTTCTCAATCTTGAAACAAAACGCCGCCCGGTTTCCCAGGCGGCGTCGCTATGGCAAGGGTTACATGCTGCTATCGATCAGCAACCTCGTCCTCAAGCATTTCTTGAACGAGCATGCCGGTACGGACGCCCTCAAGATACCATTCGCCACGTTCGGTGAGGCAAATGCCATTTGCAAGCTGACCGCCGTCGTCGCTATAACGCGAGACGACATCAATCATGCCTTCGGAATCCAAGCGATCGATTGCGGCGCGGGCACGATACGGCGAAACCCCCACGCGCTCGGCAAGCGTTTTGCGCGAGAAACCATACGGCCCGCCATTGTCTTCGGTTTGCTGGTCGATCTCCATCAACACCAGCACCTCGACACGCTTCATATCGTTGACACTCGCACGACCCTTGCCCGCCATAGCAGCCTCCTCAAACCGAGCACGAGCATCTAACGCGCCGTGCGCGACCGACACACCTCACGATGGCAGGTAATATCCATCATGCGGCATCCCGCTAAGGATGAAACAGTTACGGTTATTGTATACCGCTCAAATTGTTTCTAGGCAGGTAAACGGCTATTTTTCGCCGAAATAGGCGCTTTATTGATCAAAAAGCCGTACCGGGCGCTAACCCGATACGGCCAAAATGCAATGCAATTACCGCGGTGCTTCAAACTTAGCGATGGAAGAAACCGCGGCGCTCAAACTTGGGCTCGCAGCATACGTTGATACCCAGTTTGCGCAGTACCGTCTCGTCCGTCGGCGAGATAATCACGCTAAAGAAGGCATCGCAACCGCGCAGCTGCTCCAGGCCCGAAAGGACGCGAGCGGCCGTCTCACTCGTGGCCGAGGTGATCGACAGCGCCATAAGCGTCTCGTCGGTGTGGAGGCGCGGGTTTTTGCTGCCCAGGAAATGCGTCTTGAGCTTGCTGATGGGCTCGATCGCCTCATCGCTAATGACCTCGAGCTCAAGGTCGACGCCCGAGACATGCTTGAGGGCGTTCATAATGAGCGAGCTCGCGGCGCCCAGGCGCGTGGAAGTCTTGCCGGTCACCACGGAGCCATCGGGCATGACCATGGCACCCACGGGACCACCCGTCAGCTGCTCCCTGGTGAGGGCCGCCGAGCGCGCCGGTGAGTAGTTCTTATCGATGCCGGCTTTCTTCATAATGATCTTGAGACGGTCGACTTGCTCATCGCCCACGCCGGTACGGCGCACATTTTCGACCGCGGTAAAGTAGCGGCGGACGATCTCCATCTTGGAAGCGTCGCGGCAGGCATCGTCATCGGTGATGGCAAAGCCGACCATATTGACGCCCATGTCCGTAGGGCTCTGGTAGGGGCTCTTGCCCAGGATCTTTTCCATCAGGGCACGGACTACCGGGAAGGCCTCGACGTCGCGGTTGTAGTTGACCGTGGTCTTGTTGTAGGCCTCAAGGTGGAACGAATCGATGATATTGGCGTCGTCGAGGTCAGCCGTGGCGGCCTCGTAGGCAATATTGACCGGATGCGTCAGAGGAAGATTCCAGACAGGGAAGGTCTCGAACTTGGCATAGCCGGCGGCCGTGCCATGCTTGTGCTCGTGATAGAGCTGAGACAGGCAGGTGGCAAGCTTGCCCGAGCCCGGACCGGGGGCAGTGACCACGACGAGCGGTCGGGTGGTCTCGACAAACTCGTTCTTGCCGTAGCCATCGTCGGACACGATCAGATCGACATCGTGCGGATACCCCTCGATGGGATAGTGCAGCTTGGCGGGAATACCGAGCGCGTTCAGGCGGTTGCGGAACACATCGGCAGCGGGCTGGCCGGCATACTGGGTGATGACCACAGCCGCGACGGCAAAGCCGTTGCCGCGGAACAGGTCGACCAGGCGCAGCACATCCTCGTCATAGGTAATACCGAGGTCACCACGAGCCTTGTTTTTCTCGATGTGGTTCGCGTTGATCGCGATGATAACCTCGACATCGTCGGCGATGCTCTTGAGCATGCGGAACTTGCTGTCCGGTTCAAAACCCGGCAGCACTCGGCTCGCATGATAGTCATCGAACAGCTTACCGCCAAACTCCAAATAGAGCTTGCCACCAAACTGCGAGATGCGCTCCTTAATGTGAGCAGCCTGCAGCTCGATATACTTCGCGTTGTCGAAACCCTGGCGCATGTATGGCTCCCGTCCCGTTTCCAATTAATGTTCTAGGCGATTATAACGGAGCAGACCCTCCCCAACGCCCAAGCAATCAACTGGCACCAACCAAACACGCCATCGATAAGTTGCGGTGAAATAGTTCCCGTTTAACCCCTCAAGACGGCCAAACAGGAACTATTCCACCGCAACTTCCCCTTTTTGGTTCAAACAAACCTGGCCTTTGTATCAATAATGGAAACGTCGCAGGTTGAGCATAAGCCAGCGAAAGCCCACCAGAGAAGGCAAAGCGCCCTCTGCACCAACAAAGG
>CAJMSL010000126.1 GCA_905216045.1 uncultured bacterium | reverse complement strand
CACCCTCCAGCCGTTTTCGGAGATGGAGCACTATAAGCATGCCGATGAGCTGCCGACCGAGATTGTGGCGGACAGCTACGACAAGCTGGAGCGCCTGTGCCTCAAATATATGAATGAGGACGACTTCTCCAAGGTGGAGCAGGCCTACTGCTTTGCCGCCGAGAAGCACTGCAACCAAAAGCGCCGCTCGGGCGAGATGTACATTAACCATCCCGTCGAGGTTGCCATCATTTTGGCCGATCTCAAGATGGACTGCGATGTGGTGTGCGCCGCGCTGCTGCACGATACCGTTGAGGATACAGAGACCTCGCTTGCCGATGTTTCCGGCCTGTTTGGCGATACGGTGGCCGAGCTCGTCGATGGCGTGACCAAGCTCACCAACATCGAAGTCGACAGCATGGACGAGAAGCAGGCGCTCACGCTGCGCAAGATGTTCCTCGCCATGTCCAAGGACATCCGCGTCATCATCGTTAAGCTTGCCGACCGTCTGCACAACATGCGCACCCTTGCAGCCCTGCGTGAGGACCGTCGCCTGTTTAAGGCTCGCGAGACCATGGACGTGTACGCGCCCTTGGCTGACCGTTTGGGCATGAGCTCCATTAAATGGGAGCTCGAGGACCTGTCCTTCTTCTACCTTGAGCCCGACGCCTACCAGCGCATCGCGCGCATGGTGGCTGAGTCGCGCGAGGTTCGCGAGCGCTATCTGGCCGAGACCATCAAGACGCTCACCGACGAGCTCAACCGCATTGGCCTGGAGGGCTTCCAGATCAACGGCCGCTCCAAGCACTATTGGTCCATCTACCAAAAAATGAAGCGCAAGGGCAAGGAATTCTCCGAGATCTACGATTTGGTGGCGCTGCGCGTTATTACCCATTCGGTGCGCGATTGCTACTCCACGCTCGGCGCAGTGCATACGCTGTGGCACCCCATGCCTGGTCGCTTTAAAGACTATATCGCCATGCCCAAGGTCAATAACTACCAGTCGCTCCATACGACGGTTATCGGCCCCACGGCCCGCCCGCTCGAGATTCAGATTCGAACCTATGAGATGCATGAGCAGGCCGAGTACGGCATTGCCGCCCACTGGCTATATAAGAAGTCGGGCGGATCGTCTGCTTCCAAGACCAATGACGCTCAACGTTTGGACGACCAGATCAACTGGCTCAAGCATTCGCTCGATTGGGCGGCTTCCGACGAGATCACCGATGCCAAGGAATACCTGCACTCGCTGAAGGTCGATCTGTTCGATCAGGAGATCTTCGTCTTTACGCCCAAGGGCGAGGTCATGGCGCTTCGTGCCGGCTCTACACCGCTCGACTTTGCCTACGCCGTTCACACCGAGGTGGGAAACCATTGCGTCGGCGCCAAAATCAACGGTGCGGTGGCTCCGCTCACGCACGAGATTAAGACGGGTGACCGTGTCGAGATCCTGACTAACAAGAGTTCCAAGCCGTCGCGTGATTGGCTCAAGATTGTTAAGACACCTTCCGCCAAGTCAAAGATCCGCCGCTATTTTGCCGCTGCGACCAAGGACGACGACGCTGCCGCCGGCCGCGATATGCTGGCCAAGGACCTGCGTAAGCGTGGCTATGGCATTTCTACGCCGCGTTCGACGCGTGCGCTCAACGCCGTGGCGGAGCAGTTTAACTTCAAGCAGCTCGAGGACCTGTTTGCCGCCGTCGGCGCCGGCAAGGTTGCCCCGCGCGCTGTGGGCAATAAGGTCGAGCAAATCTTGGACCCCAAGCCCGAGGAACAGCTCACCAAGGCCGAGGCTATCGCCGAGGTCGTGAAACAGCCTGCTCGCGGCTCCAACCGCAAGCCGCAAAAGCGCGGCAAGAGCGCCAGTAACGGCATTATCGTCAAGGGCGAGAGCAACAGCGGCCTGCTAGTCCGTCTAGCGCATTGCTGCAATCCGGTGACGGGCGACGATATCGTCGGCTTCATCACGCGTGGCCGAGGTGTCTCGGTGCATCGCGCCAACTGCCCCAACGTCAAGGGCCTCATGGAGCACCCCGAGCGCATGATTGACGTAGAGTGGGATGGTGCTGCCGACACTCTCTTCCAGGTCGAGATCGTGGTCGAGTGCCTGGACCGCATGGGCCTGCTCAAGGACGTCACCATTGCCATTGGCGACGCAGGCGGCAATATCCTTTCCGCCGCCACCTCGACCAACCGCGAGGGTATTGCGACCCTGCGCTTTATGGTCGAGATTTCGGATGCGAGCGGCCTGGATCCGCTGCTGGCTTCCATCAGCAGCGTCGACTCGGTCTACGACGCTCGCCGTCTTATGCCCGGCGAGGGCGGAGCGCAACTCAAGCGCCGTGTGTAGGTGCGAGAGCCTCTCAGCATCATAGATATTGGTTACGTTCGAGGCATCGTTTGGTGCCTCGAACGTATTTTAGAAGGAGAGTATGCGCATGGACGATATGACTTTGGACCTGACACCCCGAGGCGCGGCTTCGATTGAGGCGCTCGTCAACGGCCCGATTCAGACTAACAGCTACGCCGTGATTTCGAATGACGAGTGCTTAATCGTCGATCCGGCGTGGGAGGGCGAGCGTCTTGTGGAGCATATCCGCACCGCGCATCCCGAGGTGCGCGTACTCGGCTCTGTCTGCACGCACGGTCATGCCGACCATGTTGGCGGGATTGCCGGGGTTCGAGCTGTCGTTGGCGACAGCGCACTATATGAGTTGTGCGCTAAGGACGTGACGGTACCTCGCGCAAATCTTGAGGAGCAGCGCGCCATGTGGGGTATCGAGACACCCGATCCGGGTGAGCCGACGCGTTTGCTTGCCGAGGGCGATACAATCGAGGTGGGCGACGTCTGCCTGCAGGTGATCGAGACGCCGGGGCATACGCCGGGCGGCATCGTCCTGTTCGCCGCGACCGAGCAGGGGAACATCGCCTTTGTGGGCGACACGCTTTTCCCGGGCAGCCACGGTCGTACCGATCTTTCCGGCGGTGACGAGGCGGCGATTATGCGCTCGCTCTCCAAACTTGCCAAGATGCTTCCGCCCGATACCGTTTGCTTGACGGGCCATGGCGATTCGACCACGATGGCGCGCGAACTTATGCAGAACCCGTTTATGCAGATGTAGGCTCGAAGCTGTCTTCCGAACCACGAAGACCGCTCAATCGTCAAGCTATTTTCCCCAGTGGGTCGATTCTGTGGGGCAAACGGTCAAAATTTGTCCAATCGGATGGTATTCGTGAACAAACGAACGTTTATGCTCGGGTATGTCGTGGTAAAATCTCAGGCGTTATCGGAGCAACCTTACAGGAGGTTTCTTTTATGCTCGTCAACGCAGCAGACATGCTCAAGAAGGCCGAGGCCGGCAAGTACGGTCTCGGTGCCTTCAACACCAACAACCTCGAGTGGACCCTGGCTATTCTCCAGGCCGCCGAGGAGGCCAAGTCTCCGCTGATCCTTCAGTGCACCGCTGGTGCCGCTAAGTGGATGGGCGGTGTCAAGGTCTGCGCCGACATGGGCAAGGCTGCCGTCGAGGCCACGGGCGTTACCGTTCCCGTCGCCCTTCACCTCGATCACGGTTCTTACGAGGACTGCTTCAAGTGCATCGAGGCCGGCTTCACGTCCATCATGTATGACGGCTCTCACGAGGAGACCTTCCAGCTTAACCTCGATCGCACCAAGGAGCTCGTTGAGCTTGCCCACTCCAAGGGCATGTCCATCGAGGCCGAGGTCGGCGGCATCGGCGGCACCGAGGACGGCGTGACCTCCAGCGGCGAGCTCGCTGATCCTGCTGAGTGCAAGCAGATTGCTGACCTGGGCGTCGACTTCCTCGCCTGCGGTATCGGCAACATCCACGGCGTGTACCCTGCCGACTGGGCTGGCCTTTCCTTCGAGCGCCTGGGCGAGATCAAGGCCCAGACCGGCGACCTGCCCCTCGTCCTGCACGGTGGCACCGGCATCCCCGAGGATCAGATCAAGAAGGCCATTTCCCTGGGCATCTCCAAGATTAACGTCAACACCGATCTGCAGCTCGTCTTCGCCAAGGGCGTCCGCGAGTACATCGAGGCTGGCAAGGATCAGCAGGGCAAGGGCTTCGACCCCCGCAAGCTCCTCAAGCCTGGTCGCGACAACATTGTTGCTCGCACTAAGGAGCTCATGGAGGAGTTTGGCTCCGTCAACAAGGCGTAAGTAGCGGTTTAACTTCCCGCCGGAGGCCCCGTTTCCCCTACGCTGTTTCCCTCGCGCTCACCTGGCTTCGCCAGAAGTCGCGCGACGGAATCAGCTCCGGGGAAACGGGGCCTCCTTCGTTAACTCGCTACAGGGTTACTGGGCTGAATTCATTTTTTATAGGTACCGTTTATCGGTGTTGAGAGTTCCTTTATTGGGGCTTTCTTTTTTATCTCGCTACAATGGACTTCAAGCGTTCTAGTGACTTGGAGTTTTGGTATGGCTGTTATTAATGTGCTGCCTTCGGATGGGAAGGTTATTGACGAGGGTCCTGTTGGTTGCTCTGTTGATGTTTGCAATGATGACTTCCGTTTTCTAGATGTTGGCTTGCCACCCGAGATTCTGCGTTTAAAGGACGCGGGGTATCTTTCGCAGGCTATTGAGGCTTGCGACCGCCTACTTGCCCAAGATCCCGATCCCTCGCTTGCTGCCTGCGTTCGTGCCGAGCGGTATCGCATGCTTGAGACGCCGCTTCATTTTTCGGTGTCGCGCGATCGGGCTATTGCGATGATTCGCGAGGAGTGGCCTGAGTTTACCGAGGAGCAGTTTGACGATCTGATTGACCGTAAGCGTATTGACTGGCGCTTTATCGATGGCGAGCTGTTCGTTCTCGACAACTTCCTCGATTCGCTTCGCGTATATCCCAAAGAGGTTCCCGGCATGCGTCCCGATCCTACGGACGGAATTGCACTGCGCAACGAGATGCTCAAGGAGATGGAGTCACAAAACGGATTGGCTCGCGTTATTACGCTTAAGGCGTCCTTGTCTGTCCCCGGCGCTCTAGAGGGGGAGACCGTTCGCGCTTGGCTTCCCGTAGCCGCCACCTGCCGCCAACAGTCTCAGGTCGAGATTCTCGACATGACGCCGGAGGGTGCTGTTGCTCCCGCGAACGCTTCGGCGCGTACCGCCTCGTGGTCTTCTTCGAGTGAGCGCTCATTCTCGGTGACTTATCGTTATCACATCGATGCTGCTTATTGTGATGTCTACGGTGGCACACTTCCGGTTCATCCGCGTATGGACGCGCCTCTGCCCGAGGATATTTCCGAGGACCGTCCGCACATTGCATTCACGCCGTATCTGCAGCAGCTGACGGCCGGTGTTGTTGGCGGACTCGAGGATCCGCTCGATCGCGCCCGTGCTGTCTATGATTACCTGACGCAGTATATCGACTATCGCTATCAGCCGCCGTACTTGCTTTTGGGATCTATTGCCGATGACTGCGCGCATTCGCTCCGCGGCGATTGCGGCGTTATGGCGCTCACGTTTATCACCATGTGCCGTATTGCCGGTGTGCCCGCCCGTTGGCAGAGCGGCCTGT
>CAJMSL010000125.1 GCA_905216045.1 uncultured bacterium | reverse complement strand
ATGCTACTCACTCCCCTTCTCGTCGTTGGTGACGGGAATAAAGCCCGCCTCGCGAATCTGCTTGTCCATCTTTTCGGACGTCACATAGTCGATGTAATCCTGCGCCTGCTGCGAAGGCACACCCTTCACAAAGAAGTAAAGGTCGCGCGAGATGGGATAGCCGCCACTCGCGACCGTCTTCTCGGACGCCTCAACATGATTGACCGAGACGGCCTTGACCGAGGTCTTGGCGTTGAGGCTATCTACGAAGCCCAGCGAAATGTAGCCGATGGCCCCACGCGAACGAGATACCACGTCGCGCACCTGGCCCGTACCCGAAAGCCCAGCCGAGCGGCGATCGAACGGCGTGCCATCCATCACGATGGTACGGAAGGCCTCGCGCGTACCGGACGCCTCGTCTCGGTTGATGACCTGAATCCTCAGGTCCTCGCCACCGACCTCTTTCCAATTGGTAATCTTGCCGGCGTAGATATCGCGGAGCTGCTCGGTCGAGAGGTTATCGACGGGGTTGTCGTCGTTCACGATGACCGCAATACCGTCGTGGGCAATGACGATGGGAGTCAGGCCCAGATCCTGTTCGTCGGCATTGAGTCCACGGGAGGAGCTGGCGATATCGGCCGTGCCGGCGCTGACGGCCTCGATCCCAGCGGAAGAACCCAAACCGGAAACGAGCACGTCGATGCCGGTCTCCTCCTTAAAGCCCTCGGCCGCAATCTCGGCGATAGGAAGGCAGGTCGTGGAGCCGGCCACAGTAATGGAAGAGCTAGAAGATCCCGAAGAACAGGCGCACAGCGTAAGCGTAAGCACAGCGGCGCTCAGGACCGATACGATCTTTCTCATAGCATCACGCCGATCGCAGCATGGCGCCCACAGGTGCCGTCCTCGTTACGGTAGGAATAAAAGCGGTCGTTCTGACGCACGGTCGAAAGCTGGGTATCCACGATATTATCCGCGTCGACACCGACATCTACCAGCGCCTCGCGAATGGCAGCGGAAAGATCGAGCATGCGAGAGGTATTCGCATCGATGCAAGAGAACTCGGCGGCAAAGCGATCCATGAGTTCCTGGGATACCTCATATTCGTCACCCAAGATATGGGGGCCGATATAGGCGGAAACGTCGCTCGCATCGCAACCGGCAGCATCGCAAAGCGCCTGGCACGCCTTGGCGGAAATACGTGCAATCGTGCCCTTCCAACCGGAGTGCACCACGGCAAATCCGCCGGGGGCCACCAGCACCACGGGAACGCAGTCGGCAAAGCAGAGCAGCACGGGCACGTTATGCGCCGTGCAGACGATGGCATCACAGCCCTCGGCAATCTGCTCGCGAACGTCCTCAAGGTCATCGGCGCCGTTCGAGGTCACCGCAACGATATGATCACCATGGACCTGATTGGGAACGAGCAGGTTGTGCTCGCACTCGGCGGCACCCATAGCCTCGAGCGCACGACGACGATTTTCTTGAACAGCAAAGGGGTCATCGCCAACATGCGAGCCCAAGTTGAGTGAGGAGTACGCATCTTCGGAAACGCCACCGACACGCTCGGTGAAGGCAAAGCGAACATCGGATGTCGCGCCCTCCACCAACGTAACTCCATCATGGTCGACACGCGAAACTTTGTCCGCACGTGCTGCCATACTAAAGCCTCCTAATAACACAAGTACCGCGGCATCGCCGCTACAGCCCGCGTTTATACGGCTGTCATACTTCTCTAAAAGGATACCTGCTGCGCTGGAGGCAATCGTAAAGGGAACGTAAAGAGATTGGAGGTTCTAGTTTACAAAGTCGAAATAAAAAGGGCGCGTCCATACGGACACGCCCCTGTGCACAACAATGCAAAGAACGACTTAGAAGCTACCGCGCTTCAGGAAGTCGGGAAGCTCGAACTGATCGTTGCCAAAGTTAGGAAGCTCGGTGCCACCGACGTTGCGGGTCGGAGCGGCCTGAGCCGGGCTCGTGGCAGGAGCGGTGCGCTGCGGCTCAGCGGAGGCAGCGGCCTTGCTCTGAGACTGCTGAGCAGCAAAGAGCTCGTCCTGACGGTTGACGTTGGAGTCGGAGAAGCCCGTAGCGATGACGGTGATACGCACCTGATCGCCCAGGGACTCGTCGACAACGGTACCGAAGATGATGTTGGCCTCGGGGTCGACGGCGTTGGCGACAACGTCGGCGGCGTCGCTGATCTCCTGGATGCCCAGGTCCTTGGAACCGGCGATGGAGAGCAGCACGCGCGTGGCGCCATCGATGGAGCTCTCGAGCAGCGGGCTGGAGATGGCCTGCTGGGCAGCGTCGACGGCACGGGTGTCCCCAGAAGAGGTACCGATACCCATCATGGCGGTACCGGCCTGCTTCATGATGGTCTTAACATCGGCGAAGTCCAGGTTGATGATACCGGGGACGGTGATGAGGTCGGTGATGCCCTGGGTGCCCTGGGAAAGGACGCCATCGGCAATCGCGAAGGCCTCGAGCATGGTGGTCTTCTTCTCGGCGATGTCGAGCAGCTTATCGTTAGGGATGACGATCATGGTGTCGACGCAATCGGAGAGGGTCTTAATGCCCTCCTCGGCGCTCTTCTTGCGCTTGCGGCCCTCGAAGGTGAAGGGCTTGGTCACGACGGCGACGGTCAGCGCACCGACCTCGTTCATCGCGATATCGGCAACGATGGGAGCAGCGCCGGTACCGGTGCCACCGCCCTCGCCGCAGGTGATGAACACCATGTCGGCGCCAGCGAGCGCCTCGGCAATGTCGTCGCGGGACTCATCGGCAGCCTTGCGGCCAACCTCGGGGTTGGCGCCGGCGCCCAGGCCGCGGGTAAGGTCGGTGCCGATGTGCACCTTGATATCGGCATCAGAGATCGCGAGCGCCTGAGCATCGGTGTTGATGGCAACAAACTCGACGCCGCGGATGCCCTCTTCGATCATTCGATTGACCGCGTTGGTACCGCCGCCGCCGACGCCGACCACCTTAATGACGGCAAGGTAGTTGTTGATCTCTGTCTCGTGCATGTCGGTCCTCCGAACAAAGGTTATAGCCATAGCATGGGTCGACCCCTGCGCACATTAACCTTCAGGTTGAAAGTAAATGCAAAGGTAAACCGTATTATGGTTGCACATTATGAACGTATCAGTCAAATAATTGACCGTGAAAACCAAACAAACCAGATAAACGGCGTGGTATGGCCCCTCAACAAAGCATCAACCAGCGCTACGAGGTCGGAGCATTCCTAAATGTGTAGTTACCCGGAGAGCGCACATTGATATACGTTACGCCCTCTACCTGCGAAAGCAACTTGGTGACTACGCGTTCCTTCTTGACGATATCGTCCGAATCGCCCAGCGACACCTCAATGCCGTTATTGAGGTTTGCCGAGATGGCTTCGACCGAAGGCGTGGAAATATCCTTGACTTGTCCCAAGAACTCGCTCGAAAAACCACGCACATAATCCAAGCCAGCCTTAACGGCCTTGGAGCTCACCGCCTGGCCGGAAACCGGAGCGACATCCGCCGAGACATCAGTCAACAACACCGCGCCATAGTGCTTAGCGAGCGCCAGCGCGGCATCAATGCCGGTCAGGGTATTTGAGCCCTGCCCCGTCGTGATGACGTTGCCCTGGTCATCCACTTCGACCGACGTCGACAGCGGGGCGATCCAGGTGTCATCATCCCCGATGGCCCAGGCAAGGTCATCGGAGCTGATATAGGCAATTGCGATGACCTTGCGCTCCATCGGCGTAATGATGAGCGTATGCGGGAACTGACGCTGGACATCTACGCCCGAGACCCACGGGTTCTGCTTGAGGTCCTCGGTAATCTGGTCGGGATCGACGTTAAAAAGCGACGTTCCCTCGGGCAAATCGATCAGCTGGATAGCATCGTGCTTCGTCACATGCTCGCTGCCTTGAATCTGAATATCAGTGGCGGTAAACAATCCAGAGTTAATCACCACGATGGCAACGACGACGAGCACGGCCAAGACGGCCAGAACGCCGCCAACGATTTTGCCTTTGCCTGTAACGACAGAAGCGGCGTCTGATGTTTTATTTACCATCGCCCCAAGTGAAGACAACGGGTTGACGCTTTTTTTACCCGAAGGCTTCTTGGCGGTAGCCGGCACCGATGTCAGCGAGCGCGGTTTCGATGCGCCCAGCGTGCGACCTGGACGCGGCGCTTTAGTTCCCGTCGAGGGCTTAGGAGTTGCCATGGGACGGGCAGGTTTGGCGCCCATAACAGGCTTTGAAGTCACCGAGGGACGCGAGGACTTTTTTGCGGCCGGACGATTACCGAGCTGCGAGCCGACGACCGGACGACTGGTCTGTCGAGCATGCCCGACAGACTTAGAATGCGCGACGGTATTGCGTTGAGGTTTGGCAGGCGCGCCGGAACGCCCTCCGGCGCGGCGGAAGGTGGGTTTCGATGCTCTAGAAGCCGAGGAATTTAACTTCCGGTCTGAGCTCGATGCCATACGCCTCCCTCACCTTTCCGTGCACATGTCTGATAACCGCGGCAACGTCATCGGCCGAGGCAGTTCCGTTATTAACGATAAAATTAGCGTGAACGGGCGAAACTTCCGCGCCGCCAATCGAAAAACCCTTTAATCCACAATCCTCGATAAGCTTGCCCACACTCGCATCCTGCGGGTTGCGAAAGACCGCCCCGCAGGATGCGCGACCCATGGGCTGCGTACGCTTGCGCCTCGTCAGGTACCGCTCCATGCGCTCGCGAATGTCGGCCTTGGGCGCCGGTTTAAGCTTGAGCACGCACTCGAGGATAATCTCATTGCGGGGAAGGCTACATTCGCGGTAGCCCCAAGTGATCTCGGACCCCGCATAATGCTTGATACCGGATGCCGGGTCAAACGTTACGACATCCTCAACCAGCGAGCCAATCCACTCGGTCCGTGTGCCGGCATTCATAGATATCGCACCGCCAACCGAGCCAGGGATGCCAACGGCAAACTCAAGGCCCGAGAGGCTACGCGACAGGGCATCGTTGACCAGGCGCGCAAACATCACGCCCGCACCGACCGTCAGCGTACAACCGTCATCGGCAACAACCGTGCGCTGAAACTCACGTCCGAGCGAAATGACGGCGCCGCGATAACCGCCATCGGCAACCAGCAGATTGGAGCCCTTGCCGATGATGACCCACGGCACCTGCTCGCGATCGAGCACCGCCACGGCGCGGCGAAGGGCATGATAGCTATGGCACGTCACAAAGAGGTCGGCCTTGCCGCCGATACGATAGCTCGTATGACGCGCAAGGCGCTCGTCCTCGATCACATCCGTGTCGATCATGCCCGAGAGCGCCATGACAGCGTTAAACAGACCCATTAGACTTAAGCGTCTTTCTTGGCAGTCAGATACTCAATGAACTCGGGACCGACGGTCGTAACGTCGCCAGCACCCATAGTGAGCAGCAGGTCGCCCTCGCCCACCATCTGCTCGAGCTCCTGATTGAGCTCAAGACGGCTGGAGCAGTACACGACCTCCTTGCCAGGATGCTTGGCGCGCACGGTATCGGCGAGCATCTTAGAGGTAACACCCGGAATGGGCATCTCGCCAGCCGAGAACACATCAATCAGCAGCAGTTTATCGGCAATGGCAAATACATCGGCAAAGTCTTCGCACAGGTCCTGCAGCCGCGACTAACGATAG
>CAJMSL010000124.1 GCA_905216045.1 uncultured bacterium | reverse complement strand
AGAACTCCCACGACGACTACGGAGGCATGAAAACGATGCTATACCCCGCACAGAAAAAGGAGAATTCCATGAAATACCAGAAGCTTTGCGATGAAATCATCACAAAGGTCGGTGGTCGAGACAATGTGTTAGACGTGAGCCACTGCATTACGCGTCTCCGCTTCCACCTCAAGGATGAATCGCTCGCCCAGACCAATGAGCTTAAGGCGACGAAGGGCGTCGTTGACGTCATCCAGGCCGGCGGACAGTATCAGGTCGTGATTGGTGCCACTGTCGAGGCCGTCTACAACGACCTTGTTCAGATTGGCGGGTTCGACTCCAAACCCGCACTCGATATCGATGAAGGCGACGACGTCAAAAAGGGCGATCCATTCTCGCGTCTGCTGGCCATCATCTCCGAGATTCTGCAACCGGTTCTTGGCGTGCTTATGGCCGGTGGCTTTATCAAGTCGATGCTCGCGCTCTGCACGGTTGCCGGTTGGCTTGCCAAGGACAGCAATACGTATGTGACGCTCTCGGCAATCGGAGATTCGGTTTTCTATTACTTTCCGCTAATCATTGGCTGGACGTCGGCCAAGAAGTTCGGACTTAAGCCCGTTATGGGAATGGCGCTCGGTGGTATCCTCGTCTACCCGACGCTCGTTGCCCTTATGGGCGGAGATCCGCTCTATACGCTCGGCGCCGGCACGGTCTTCGAGTCCAATGTCTACGGTGATATTTTTGGCATCCCGCTGATCATGCAGAATTACTCATCGACGATTCTGCCTGCGATCTTTATCGTCTGGATTGCCTCCAAGGTGCACAAGGCCCTTTCTAACGCGCTGCCCGCGCTTGTGAGCTCGTTCTTCTCCAACATCCTGACGCTCCTCATTTGCGGCATCCTTGGCCTGCTTGTGGTCGGTCCGGTCATGACGGTCCTCTCCAACATCGTTGCCCAGATCATCTTGATGCTCATCAACTTCCAGCCCGCCATCGCCGGCTTCGTCATCGGCACGTTCTGGAGCCTGCTCGTCATGTTCGGCCTGCACTGGGGTATCATCCCGCTGTGGTTTCTCGATGTCGCAACCTACGGCTATGACCTCATTAACCCGCTCGTGTATGCAGGCGGTTGTGCCATCGCCGGTGCTGTGCTTGGCATGGTCATCCGAACCAAGGACTCCGAGGAAAATGCTACCGTCAACATTCCCGCCCTTGTCTCTTCGATTTTCGGTGTCAACGAGCCTGCGCTTTACGCCATCTTGCTGCCGCGTAAGCGTCTTATGTGGGCAACCTTTATTTCCGCTGGTGTAGGCGGCGCCATTGCCGGCCTCATGGGTGCCAAACTCTATGCCTTCGGTGCCTCCGGCCCGCTCGGTTTCCCGAGCTTTATTAACCCTGCCGGCATCGACACGGGCTTTATCGGCCTTGTCATCTCCGGTGTGGTCGCTTTCGTTCTGGCTCTTGTCGCCGCTATGGCGATCGGTACCAGGAAGGACGAGGGCGGTAAGGCGCTCAACATCTCGGTGGACTAGTCTGTCTGCGCACTTTAACTAAATATGCCTCGGACGGCGACGTGCCGCCCGAGGCATATTTGTGTTTCGTGCCGCTGCCAGCGTGTTTGCGGACACAAGTCTGCGGTTGTGGAGCAGCGGGGATTATGACGGTCGTGCCGCGGTGGAAGACGCACGGTCGCCCTGCAGGAGCTGACGGTAGGGGAGGAAGCCGATGAACGAGACGACCGCCTGCGAGTGCGCGGCGTTCCGCTTGAGGTAGAGCCTGACCTCGGAGGTCGTCGCGGGCTCAAGCGGCACCAGGGCTACCTTTCCGCTGGCAAGCGATTCCGCCGGCTTGCGCATGAGGAATGAGACGCCGGCGCCGCGTGCGACAAGAGAGATGATGTTCTCGGCTCGTTTGCCGGTGAACGTAACGCGTGGGCCAAATCCAGCTTCGCGACAAAGGGAAAGGACGAGCTCGCTTACGAACGAGCCTTGGGGAAGCATGAGGAAATTCTCGTCGATAAGGTCGTCTATCTCGACGGTGTCACGTTCGGCGAGCGGATGGTCGAGCGGAAGGACGGCCACGAGCCGGTCAGTCGTAAAGGGAATCTTTTTGAACTCCGGCTCGATGGCGCCACTGTCACGGATGAAGGCCAGGTCAATGTCCTCGTGCAGGAGCATACGCTTGAGTGTGTCGCCCTCGCCCTCGATGAGCTCAACAGAATATGAGGGGTTCGCCTGCTGAAAATCGATGACGGCGTCCGTGATCCCATAAGGGGCCATAATGGGGATAGAACCTACGGTGAGGTGCTCGAGCGGCTCGCCTGCGCCTATTTGAATGGCGGCAAGATAGCGGTGCTGAAGCGTCGCAATTTTTTGCGCATAGGGGAGGAGCGCTTCACCTTGCGCGGTGAGTGTTACGTGGCGCTGGCTTCGATCGATGAGCTTGCAGCCGAGTTCGTGCTCCATTGCCATGATGTGCTTGGAGAGGGTTGATTGCGACATGAAAAGCAGTTCCGCCGCATCAAGAAACGTGCGTGACTGCGCTAAGATGGCGAATTCGCCAAAGCGGCTGATATCCATAGGGAGGCCTCCGGTACCCTCATTTTGGCAGGTGGCCTAAACCACGACGCCATTGCAGTGGTCGATTTCGTGCTGGATGATCTCGGCGGTGTAGCCCGAGAAGTTTTTGATGCGGTGAACGAAGTTCTCGTCCAAATACTCAACCTTAATGCGGCGATAGCGGGTACAGGGACGCTCGCCGGTCAGCGAGAGGCATCCTTCGCTCGTCTGATAGGCATTGACCTGCTCAAGAATTTGAGGGTTGTACATCAGGAGTGTCCTGTTGCCGTCCTTTACGCAGATGATGCGTTTGCGCACGCCGATCATGTTGGCGGCGAGGCCCACGCACTCGCGCTCATGCTCGTGGAGTGTATCCAGGAGATCCTGCCCGGTTGCGGCATCGTCGGGTCCCGCGTCTTCGGAAGGCAGACGCAAAAAGAACTCGGATTTCATGATGGGCTTAATCATGGCGGGCTCCTCATGTCTTATGCTTTCGTGGACTTTTAATAATAGCGCGGAAGGAAAGCTGTGCGTCCGCGTTACAATCTTTCGATGTTGGACCATGTTGCCAGATTCGTCGTGTACGGCGTCTGGCGTAAGTCTAGGGCTCATTTTTCGCCAAGGACCGTTCCTCTGGGGCGATGCGACTGTCGTTCCAAGAGGAAGGAAATGCATGGGGAGCAAATCTCAGCAACAAGTTCAAGTAACGCCATCGGCCTCTGCGGCGATTCTCGTCGTAATGTATATTGCAGCCTTTGTTGCCGCGTTTAACGAGAACATCATTAACGTGGCGTTGCACGACATTATGGCAGCCTTTTCGGTGGGTGCCACCACGGCACAGTGGCTCGTCTCGGGCTACATGATCGTGACGTCGATTTTTACGGCCATCATGGCCTTCCTGTCCGGCCGTTTCTCGACGCGCAAGCTGCTGTTTTTCGCATGCGGATGCATGGTCGCCGGCGAAGTCCTGTGCCTGGTCGCTCCGTCGTTTAGCGTTTTGCTGCCAAGTCGTATTTTGCAGGCTGCGGGATCGGGCATCTTGTTCCCGCTCATGATGAACGTGGTGCTGTCTTGCGCCCCGCGCGAGAAGCTCGGTCTGTATCTGAGCCTGGGTGGTGCCTGCATTACGCTAGGACCGGCGTTTGGACCCGTGATTAGCGGTCTTATGTGCACGTTATTTGGCTGGAGGGCGGTGTTTGTAGTGCCGCTGGTGGGCGGCATTGTGGTCGCTGCGGCGGGCGTTAAGCTTGTTCAGAATGTCGGAGAGCGCTCGAACACCACGCTTGATATTCTGTCGGTTGTTTTGCTCGCCGCCGGCATTACGGCATTTGTGTATTCCGTAGGCGAGTTCTCGACCAATCTGATTGCCGGCATCGTGGCGCTTTTCGCCGCCATTGTGCTGCTCGGCCTGTTTGCGGCCCGTCAGCTCAAGCTCGAGCATCCGGTGCTTAACGTGCGTCCCATGGCGAGCTTTCGCTTTTGGCCTGCGTGTTTGCTTGTGGTGGTGTCGATGATGACGACGTTCTCGATGAGCGTTTTGTTGCCGCTCTATTTTGAGGGCGCATACGGCATGACCGCACTTATTGCGGGCTTGCTCATTTTGCCGGCGATTGCCTGCAACGCCGTGACCTCGATTGTGGGCGGACGCGTGATGGACGCCCGTGGCGCATGGCCGCTGCTGCCGGTCGGTTTTGCCCTGATTGCCGTGGGGCAGACTGCCATCTCGATGACGGCGGCAAGCATGAACATCGGCGTCGTCGTGGCGCTGACCGTTGTGGTGTATGCCGGAGTCGGTTTGGTGCTGAGCCCCTCGCAAACGGCCGGCTTGGAGACGCTACCCGCCGCTGAACATCCTCACGGAACGGCATTGCTTAACACGTGGAATATGATTGCCGCATCGTGTGGCCCGTCGCTGTTTATCGGTCTGCTCTCGAGTTCTGCTGCGACCGCCGGCGCCGCTGGCGCTGCGACAGACGTTGCCCAGGCGATTGGATTTGCAGCTGCCGTGCGTGTAGCGGCTGTAATTGCCGTGGTCGGGTTCGTGGCGTCGCTGGTGTACGCTCGTCGCGAGTCACACATGTCGCATTAATGTGTGCACATAGATTCTGCAGCTAGATTGGATGGCGACACCATAAACTAATGGACGTTTTGCCGAGAGGCATGAATGTTTAAAGCGCAAAGAGTGCGCGACGGGCCCCGCGAATGGGGCGATGATGCCCGAGAGGGCCAAGAAGGAGTCTCATGTCCGAGAACGAAGAGATCATGAACGAGACCGAGAACGAGACCATGGCTGCCGAGGTCGAGGCAGTCGAGACCGTGGAGACCGAAGCTGCCGAGGTTGAGGCTGCTGACGAGGTTTCCGCCGAGGAGGAGGCCGAGGTTGTCGAGGCCGCCGTTGATTACGATGACGAAGAGCTGATGGACAAGATGCAGAAGGCCGCCCGCCTGCTGCGTAGCCGTCGCTTTGCTATTTCCAAGGAGGAGGAGGCCAAGGCCGAGCGCATGGCGAACATCGAGCGCGCCATCAAGCTTCTTGACCTCAAGCCCAAGATGGAGCAGAAGGAAATGTCCGACCTGCTGGGCATGCGCCTCCGTGAGCTCGATGGCCTGATGGCCGAGGCCGAGGCTGCCGATCTGGTCGGCCGCATCGACGACGCCGAGGGCGATATGCGCAAGATTGTTGTCTTCGCCGCCGAGGATGCCGCTGAGGGCCTGGTCGAGCTTGCCAACAAGAAGGAGAAGCTCCTGCCCGAGCTTTCTTATGAGGAGGCCACCGAGCTGATGGCCGCTCTCGATAAGGTCATCGCTCCGCTCGTCGCCATGGGCCTGGACGAGGACCGCGGTCCTCGCGGCGGTCGTGACGATCGCGGTGGCCGTGGCGGCGACCGTGGCGGTCGCGGCGGCTTTGGCGATCGCGGTGGCCGTGGCGGTGACCGCGGTGGCCGCGGTGGCGATCGTGGCGGCCGTGGCGGCTTTGGTGACCGTGGCGGCGACCGTGGCGGTCGCGGCAGCTTTGGCGGCAACCGTGGTGGCTACGGCGATCGCGGTGGCAACCGTGGCGGCTTCGGCGGCAACCGTGGTAACGACCGTGGCGGTCGCGGTGGCGATCGTGGCGGCCGCAACGGCGGCGGCTTGCGCGGCAACCGTTTTTAGTTACGGCGTTTTACCAAGC
>CAJMSL010000123.1 GCA_905216045.1 uncultured bacterium | reverse complement strand
TCATGGATTTCGGAATTTTCCTCCTCACGGTATCTGCGTTCCAGGTCTTTCACCTTAGCATCCCATTCTGCCCGTTTAGGAGGTGGGCTTGCTATCCGATGTTCCGCTCAAGACGGAGCCCAAGGAGACTAAGCAAAAGCTGCATCCCATCGAGACCATTCCCGATATGTTGGGCGTCGAAATTTCGTTTATCCGCTCGCTCGCCGAGAACGACCTCATTCGCATCATCAAGAGTCCGCAGAATCGCGAGCTTGTCGATGGTCGCGATTTTCCGATCATCCGCTACTGCTCCGAGCTGTCACGCTTCCATATCGAGCCGCGCAACCTGCGCCAGTACGTGTCTTCCGCCAACCGCGAGTCCTCGATGTTTGAGCAGGTGCTCGTGAGCATGCTCGGAATGGATACCTCCGATGACGAGCGCGACGCCAAGCTCGAGCGTGCGTTTATGAAGCTTCACGACCTGACAGAAGGTGTGCACACTGCGCTGCTCAAGAACCGCGTTTTTGAATCGCTCAACGCCGTGGTCGAAGACGCCGACATCGATGCACTCGATGAGGAAATCACTCGCTCCGAGTCCACCAAGGCCAAAAACGAAGAGATAGCCGCGCCGGCTTCGCACGAGGATTCTCTCGTCAAGCCGCTCAAGGTCGTCGCCCCTTCGCAATCTGGCACCGCCAACGCGGCCAAATAACCGCTGCCGCTTATCCGGCAACCCATTGAAAGGTCCTGAAATGTACGACTTCGAATCTCAAATCGTCGACATCCCCGACTATCCCGAGCCCGGAGTCATCTTTAAAGACATCACGCCGCTCTTTGGCAATCCCGAGGCACTCAAAGCCATGACCGATGCCCTCGCCGAGCACTTTGCCGGCATGGGAATCACCAAGGTCGTGGGTCCCGAGGCTCGCGGCTTTATGGTTGGCGTACCGGTAGCTGTAGCCCTTGGCGCCGGCTTTGTTCCCGCACGTAAACCGGGCAAGCTGCCGCGCGAGACCGTGAGCCAGAGCTACGAGCTCGAGTACGGAACTGATTCCATTGAGATCCATGCCGACGCTATCAGCTCTAAAGATACCGTGTTGATTCTGGATGACTTGGTCGCGACGGGCGGAACCGTCGAGGCAACAGGTAAACTGGTGCGAGATATGGGCGCAAAGCTTGTGGGCTACGGGTGTATCCTTGAGCTTGCGTTTCTCAACCCGCGCGAGAAGCTCACGTCGACTGACGACGATGTTGAGCTCTTTAGCCTGGTGACGGTGGGCTAGCCGTTACCCTTAGTTACTGGAAAGGAAGCTACATGCGCACAGCAAACACGCACAAAAACATGGCACGCTGCGCTGCTACGGCAACCCTCGCTTGTGTTTTGGGCTTGGGCCTCGCGGCTCCTGCCTACGCCGATACCGCATCCGACCTTGCCGCTGCTCGTACGAAGCTCGAGCAGATCGGTACCCAAACCCAGCAGATTTACGATGAGCTCGCCACGCAGACGCAGGCGCTCGATCAGACTGCTGGCGAGATCACGCAAAAGCAGCAGGAGATTGCTGACGGTCAGGCCAAGCTCTCGACCTATGTCGCCGGCGAGTACAAAACCGGCGGTCTGAGCCTGCTTCAGGTTCTGACGGGTGTCGATGACCTGAGCGATATGCTCAACCGTCTGTTCTACTACGGCAAAGTCTCCGATAAGCAAGCTCAGACCATTCAAGAGGTCAAGGAGCTTATGCAGCAGCCCACCGATAAGCAGGCCGAGCAGGAGAAGAACGTCGCCGCCACGCAAAAGAAGGTCGACGAGCTTAACGCCCAGCAGGCTGAAGCCCAGAACGTCGTAAACTCCCTGGATTCGCAGCTGCAGGCCGAGCTTGCCGCAGAAGCCGAGGCCAACGCCGCGCTGCAGGCTGGCATCAACGCCAGCACCGCCGAGAAGGCCACGGTGAGCAACGAGACTGCCGGCACGACCGAGAACACCAACAACGGCGGCCAGACCAGCAATAACAACAACCAGGGCGGCAACACTCCGGCTCCTACGCCGGCACCTGCTCCGACGCCGCAGCCTTCCACGCCTGCTCCGGCTCCGACGCCTTCCGCTCCGAGCCAGTCCGTCGATGGCGGTTCTGTTGTCTCGCGTGCATACAGCAAGCTTGGTTGCGCCTATTCCTGGGGCGGAATTGGCCCGAACAGCTTCGATTGCTCTGGTTTTGTTAGCTATTGCCTCACTGGTCGCTATTGCCGCCTGGGCACCACGGGTACCTTTATGGGCTGGACGCGCGTGTCCGATCCGCAGCCCGGTGACGTTGTTGTCAACTCGTACCACACCGGCATTTACATCGGTGGTGGTCAGATGATTCATGCTTCCGACTACAACACGGGAGTTATCATCAGCTCCGTTGCCGCCGGCATGAACAATAACTACATCTTCGTGCGCTACTAAGTATTCAGATAAAGCAAACGGATATGGACCTCGTGGCTTTGAGTCATGGGGTCCATTCTTTTGCCTTTCGTGCAGGCCGCTATCTAGTTTTGAATACTAGATAGCGGCCCAATCGGTCTGCAAGATGGCTATAATTGTTAGGGAACAATTAGAAAGGACCCTCTATGAGCTGGGCACTTATCTCCGATTCAAGCTGCAACCTCCGCGATTGGCAACCGACCGCGCCCCATACCACCTTTGCATTTGCGCCCCTCAAAATTCGAGTGGGGGAGCGTGAATTCGTCGATGACCTTTCGCTCGATGTTCATGAACTCAACTGCGCTGTTCAGGCGGAGACGAACGCTTCTTCGAGCGCTTGTCCCAGCGTAGGGGAGTGGGCCGAGCTTTTCAAATTGGCAGACAAGACCATCTGCATGCCGATCTCTGAGGGCGTTTCGGGCAGCTACAACGCGGCAGCCACGGCTCGCGATATGGTTCTTGCCGAGGAGCCCGACCGACAGATTCATCTAGTCAATTCACGCGCAGCTGGCGGCAAATGGACCTCATTTTCTTGCTGTTCGACCGCTATCTTGCAAGCAATCCGGATGTCTCATTCGAGGATGCTTGCGCATACTTCGATAGCCTTGAACAGAACAGCAAAATCCTCTTCAGTTTGTGCAATTACGAAAACCTCGCCAAAGCCGGACGTATCCCTAAGGCAGCCGGCGTCATTGCCAACAAGCTCAATATCCGTATTTTGGGCACAGCGAGTGAGGCCGGTAAAATCGAACTCGTCGGGCACACGCGTGGCGAAAAGAAGATGCTCAACAAGATCATCGACACTATGGAAGCCGAGGGCTTTACGGGCGGTGAGGTCGTCATAGATCACGTTGAGAACGAAGCTGGAGCCCAGGCGCTCACTGACCGCATAGTCGAGCATTGGCCCGGCTCCAAGACCATCATCATGCCCTGCAACGGCCTGGATTCCTATTACGCCGAGATGCACGGCCTCATCATCGGCTACGGCATGGGCGTAGCTTCGGGCAAATAAAGTCCAACCAAGCAAAAATACGGGCGGGACAAAGCGACAGATGGCTCTTTGTCCCGCCCGTTTTATACGTCGGCTAGCTATTAAACCCGTTGAACTTGAGATAGCTCATCAAGTAAGCCTTCGAAACGAAGGACGATACCGCGCTACGCACAAGCAGCGACTCACGCGTTACCTGATGCGCCGTATCGGGCACGGGAGTCTGCTCGACGGAAAACGCCGCACGAATCGATGCCTCGAGCTGATCGACCACATAATCAAAGGCCGTCGGGGCATCGTAGCTCAAACGCTGAATGTTAAAGAGTGCCTGCACCGCAGCAATAGGTAGCACCTGCTTAAAGATGCAGATAGCGATCAGGCGGGCAATCTGCTCGCGGCCATATTGCTTTTTGACCGGAGCAGGCACTAGGCCGACCTTTACGTAGTTATTGATCATCGATGGCGTAATGATAGGCTGCTCAACGCAAATGGACAGCGGCTCCATCCAAAGCGCAACATACTCAATAACCTGGTCGCGGTAGAGTGTCACATTGGGCAACTGGTCATAGCGCGGCAGACTCAACGTATTGAGTTTGCGCACGATATCGGACTGAATAAATGCATCGGGCAGCACAGTGGGCTGAATATCCTCAGGCTTAATGCTGACCGACGAATCGGACATCGGGATAACGCGTTTGGCGTGGTTCAAAAGGATCCTCCGTTCATAAGCTATATTGTATTCTAGGTTATCTAGTTTTGCATACTATATAGCAGAAAAGTAAAAGAGGCTGGACAGCACATTGATGCACCGTCCAACCACTTTGTTTTAAAGATAGCAACCTTACATAAGATATATTATCGTACTTATCCGCGGAGAAACGCGTATGCGCCCGTTGCTGCTATGGCTCCGTCAGAAACGGCGGTCACAACCTGACGTAAGCGCTTGGAACGGATATCGCCAGCAGCAAATAGACCTGGCGTGCGGGTCGCCATGGATTCATCAGTCAGAATGCCGCCATCAGGCGCCAGATCGACAAGATGCTCAACAAGCTCGGTATGGGGTTGCGTCCCGGTAAAGACAAAGATGCCAAACGAGCCAGGCTCAAAGGTCTCAGCATGCGTCTTACCGCTTGCATTGTCCTTGAACGTAATTGTCGTGGGCATCGCTTCACCAGAAAGCTCAACAATACTAGTTTGGTACCTAACTGTAATATTGTCCTTTTTGAGTACTTTCTGAACAACACCATCAGGCGCACGGAACTGGTCGCGGCGCAGCACGATGGTCACACTGCTGGCAATGTCTGACAGGAACAGTGCCTCTTCGCATGCCGAATTGCCACCACCGATTACAAAGACCTGTTTGCCGCGGAAGAACATGCCGTCACATGTTGCGCAATATGAAACGCCACGACCGCGATAGGTATCCTCGCCAGCGAAACCTGCCGGACGCGGCGTGGCACCCATGCAAGCGATAACGCTCGAGGCAAGCGTATCGCCCATATCGTGATGCACCGTAAACAGCGCTGCATCGGCATCGTAATCGATACCCGTAACCATGCTCCATGTAACCTGCGCTCCCAGCCCCTCTGCATGTTGCTGAAAACGCTCGCCGAGTTCGGCGCCACTCAAGAGCGGAATGCCCGGATAGTTCTCGACCTCATTGGTCGTGGCGATCTGTCCACCCGACATGCCCTGCTCAATCACGGTCGTCGTCAGGCTGGCACGCGCAGCGTAAATGGCGGCAGCATAGCCCGCGGGGCCTCCACCGATAATCGCAACATCAATCGGCTGATCGGTAGTCATGAAGAATCCTCTCGTCGAAACGTTGTCGTTCTTTGCGCTCATACCCAAATTTACGTGAACATGACACTCATGCACTACAATGATAAATCGCGTAACAAAGCTGAAGGGGAGTTATCGATGGATCAAACGCAGACGAGCAATAGCGCTCCCCTGCCCATGCAAGCCACTCCCCAACCGGAGCAAATGACCGTTTTACCTGCACAAAAACCCCTGGTAACCATTGTGCACGCATCAGTTGGATCGGGCCACAAAGCCGCCGCCTACGCGATTGCACAAGCATTTGACCTTATCCGCGGCACCAAGGGAATCCCTGAGGATATTGAAATTGAAGTGCTCGATATCCTTGATTTTGGACGTATTAAATTCGACGGCAATAAGACCGCGGCTTCTTTTACGGGAGCAACACGCCCCATTTACGACCTGACCTGGCGATATTCGCTAACGGGGCATCTTCTCTGGGGTGGCGGCACGGCAGTGTCGCGAATTAT
>CAJMSL010000122.1 GCA_905216045.1 uncultured bacterium | reverse complement strand
TAATCTGGATAGATCCGAGACAGCACACGATTAACCTGAAGCGCCGTATAACTTGTATTTAATTCAAAGAAAGAGACGGCCCATAGCAGCATGATTCTTTTATAGCTTTCCTTTTTTGGAATTGAAACCAGCTCGCCATTCTTGAGAAATCGTTTTTTAAAGTCTACTAGCTCATCCATTCACATCCTCCATTTCATACGCATCTAATACTAAAAATGCATACGCTTTAGGTCATCGCATTCGGCTTCTTTATTCGAACTAAACTCGAACTAATCTAAATTATTTGCTCAAACACTCTTCGAAAGCTCGTTTTTCACTCTGAGTAAAATCCCTTCCCAGTCAGTCCACGAACAGGAAGGCAACTCACAACGAGCGGAGTCGAAGCCCTCTGCCGTCAGTCGTTAAAATTGCACGACAACCTTTTCGATATCCCCATCTGTAATCAGGTCAGAATGAACGACCTCGGTACCGTCTTCGAATGTCATATACGGGTACATCACGTAAACCACCTCGCAATCGTAAATCCAGTTTAGCATCAAGCTATTGCACCAAAGACAGCAAGCCCCCTTGATGAGTTGATGGTATCTGTTAAATGTCACGTACGATTCACATCTGGTGGGTACCCTGATGGCTACACGAAACGAAGCAGATTTACACCGGGAGGACCCCGTATGACAACCAAGTACACCGACGCGCCGCGCACGCGCGTCATGACGCCAGCATCGCTCAACAACGGCGTGCACGAGAACCATTCCATCGGACAGACCATGGCCATCGCGCCCAAAAAGGGCCTGTTTGACGACATTTCCATTCCCCAGATCATCGCCGGCGCCGCAGCTGCCGCCACGAGCGTCGCACTTGCCTCCAAGATTGGTATCGCTGGTTCAGTAATTGGCGCCGCCGTGAGCTCGGTCATCACCGTTGTGTCCTCGCAGGTCTACCGCCACTTTATCTCTGCCAGCGCCAAAGCCCTCAAAGGTACGCACGCCGACGTCGACTACCCCGCCGGCGCCTATGAGCCCGTTGATTTTAATGCTGAGGAGCACCTGGGCGGCGCCGCGACTACGCAGGAAATGCGCCAGATTGCGGGGCGCGCGACCACGGCGCGCGTTGCCCCCAACAGTTTGCGCGCCAAGGCGGCGGCAGAGCGCAGCCAGACGCAAAAGAAGGTCATCATCTTCTCGATCGCCATCGCCATCGTCGCGGTCATCGCCTGCGCCGGCGCCATCCTTATCACCACCGCCGGTGAGGGTCTGGGCGAGCGCCCCGAGCCGATTCTGTCGTCGCGCACGACAGAAAGTGATGCAAATGGCAACACCCATTCGCAAGACCAGCAGGCACAGACGGACGGCACGCAAGACAGTTCCACCCCTGCCGATTCGTCCTCGAACACCCAAAACCAATCGCAGGGCACCGATTCCTCTACGTCCAACAGCGGCACGCCGTCCGGCACGACCGACTCAAGCCAAACGACTGACGGTTCGCAGCCGAACACGGGCGGCCAGACAAGCGGCAATACATCGGGCACGGGATCTACCGACAACGGCAACACCAACAGCTCGAATAGCTCGAGCGGAACCGCGTCAGGCACGGCATCTGACACCTCGAGCCAAGGCACGGCATCGGGCAACTAAGCACATTTGCCTCTCATAGATAACCGACCTGTACAACGGGCGCGAATCGAAAGCGGTTCGCGCCCGTTTGCCTTGGGCGCCGCCATGGCGAACGCTATGCGATGGTAAGATGCATTGGTGTGTAAAGAGGAGATTTGCCATGAGCAAGACAATAGTTAGGCCCACGCTATCGCTGGGCAACCACATCTATCTGTATCGCCTGCGGCGCGATGCGATTGGATGCGGCAAGCAAACGTTTATGACGCAGGTCGAGGAGGCACTCGCCGCTGGTGACATGGCCGCTTATGACCTGGGCTTCGAGTCCACGCGCGAGCTGCTCGAGGAGCTCGACGACTGCATTAAGCTGACCGTCTTTAAGGGCGGTCGCCTGTATGCCACGGTCATCGCCAACGAGGCCTGGGATGCCGCCCTTGCCAAGGGCGAGGACAAGCCCAAGGCTGCCAAGGGAGCCAAGCAGTCCTACAAAAAGAAAAAACGCGGCGAGAAGGACCTCAAGGCCGTGCGCCCCAAGCACGTTAAGCGTCCCGAGCCTGAAGCCATGGTTGAAGCCGTGCCAGAATCCGAGCCCGAGGCAGAGATTGAAGTCGCTATTGAGGTAACGGCAGAAGCCGAAACCGAAATCACCGCCACGACTGATCCCGAAGTCATATCCGAGCAGGAAGCCACTGCGGAGCTCAACGAAGCTCCCAAGTCGACAACCGAAGAAGCCGCCAACCAACCCGAGACGCCTGCGTTCCAAAACAGTGATGTCTTTAGCGACGAGGCCGAGGACGATCAGCCCGCCGATCAAGACGCTACCGAGTCGACGCCGAAGCCCGAGACGCCGCAGCCCGCCATCTCGCTCACGGTCGTCTATGACCCCGAGAACGCCAACGCCGGCATCACCACCATGGCATCCACGCCCGTCGAGGTAAAGCCGTCTATCGAGGCGGAGGACGCCCCAGAAGCCGATGCCAAAACCGGGACTGAAGACATATCCGTCTCCGTGGAACCGACAGATTCCGCAGTTAATCCGGAAGCGGTGCCTGAGTCTGCACCCGTCATCGAGTCCACATCCGCACCTGTACCGGCTCCGGTCCCCGCGTCCGCAGCACCGACCATCCCCGAGGACTTCCCCATCGATTTCGCAACCGAGGTCTTCTGCCCCGGCCCATTGCTACACCAGCTGTCGACCTATCTCCCCTACGGCGCCGATACCCTCGGTATTGTCGGCGAGTACTACTGGATCGCCCGCGAGCGCGGTACCATCGAGGCCGCGCGAAACCGCGCAAGCTTCCCCCTGCGCTACACGCAGGCCGGCGAGCGCCGCGAGGTTACCGTGCGCATCCGCCGCAACACCACCGGCGGTCTCGGAGCCGCCTGGACCATCGATAAAGTCGAAGCCCCGGTCGAGTAAAAAACGGCCTCGGATAGCCAATTGACCATCCGAGGCCGTTTGAATTCAGGCCTTTTAGTTGTCATCGGTGCATATAGACACCAGAGAAGCAAGCTCATCCTCAAGTTGCGGAGCAAAGTATCTAAAAGAAACCTGCGCTCCAGTCGGTATCGACTCAATCATATTCGCAGCATTATCTGAAACTCGGTACGATGCAGTTTCACCTGTCTTCAAATCCTCTATTGAGCAGACAGCGTCTTCAGCATCAATCGACCTAAGCACGCCTTTTCCTTGTAACATCACATCGGCATGCCCGCCAGCTATTTCTAATGAACCTGAGTCTGTCGCAGTCACTTCTCCGGAACCTCCGCGCGATATCTCTTCCTTTGTTGAACAGCCCACCAATGAAGCCATCAGCACCAAAGACAGAGCTAGACGAATCGCCCTACTTCGAAAAAGTCGTTCCATAAGTCCACGCATAATAGCTCTGATCATACTTCAGGAAGGATAAAGATGAATTCCAGCCGTCCGCTATGCCAATCATCTGCCTTGTCTCTCCAGTTTTCTTACCAGTAAGTGTGGCGTAAGCCTCCGCTGTTACAGAATGGGCTGATCCGTTGTACAAACTCGCATGTAAAACATTCGGTCTATTAGAGTTAATCTCATTTTGAATGCTCGCGATAGCCGGAGAGGAGACAGTGCGGGCGATAAGAGTACTTCCTCTGCTTGCGCAGTAATTTGTAAACCCCGTTGCACAGGTTGATATCGGCGTTCCACCCAAAACAACGCCGGGAACAGTCTGTTCTTCATCGGAAAGAGCATGGGTATTGGTGTAATTCCATATCTGCATATATTGCGAAGGGTCGCTATATAAATTGGCAATGCCATACAGTTCCGCAACGTTCGAAAAAGCTGTCACCATACAAGCATAGTGGGCGGTAAGCCTCTTAATCTCGCTTTCATCATATGACATAAACTGAGAAATGGAACGAAATCAAGATACTGTGTAATCCTGCATTTGAGTTGCGTAAATTACAACATCGTTCCAGCTTGAAGGTTTATTCGATAAAACGGCAGGCCGTCCTTCTATGGAAACAGCCGGGATTGTTCTTCCGCAATTTGTTGTTATTGAACCGTCCAAAGATTGCACGCCGAATTCGAATGGATTGATCATTACGACTGGGTTATTGAAAGAATAAGACTCGACACCAAGATCTCCCCCCCGATCCATAGGGCTGACTAAGCCGTCTCCAAAACGATATCCCGTAAGTATTTCATCATCTGAAGCATCTAAAACCAAATAGCCCGCGGCTCTATTGGATGTCACAACCGGAACAATGTAACCAAGCGGGGACCCATCAATATCTACAAAAGGAATAGGGTCAGAAGGCGTATACGAATAGCCGAGGAGTCCCTTTATATATTTATCGGCAAGCTCTTGCGCAATTTCAGAAGTAAATTGTATCTGCTCGCCATCAATATTGCCCGTCGAAGCAAAAACCTCTTTCGGACGTGCGGCTAAGGCGACAATTGAAGACGCGACAAGTTGCAGAAAACGACGACGCGAAAGCATATGTTCTTCTTTCTAGAGAAGCGACTTATAAGGTACTCCTATTCTATAATCTTTTTTGTAACGCTACAGCACTGGTTATATTTCAATTCGATTTGCTTATGTCCTTGCAACCCAATGCATCTTTACGTTTTAAACGGAATTAGAAAATCACTCATAGCAAAAACGGGCTTTAATCCCAAAGAGATGACTTTGATTATGAATCAAACCAGCAGCCAGGGCATAGCTGCAGTGCAATTGCTACAAGAAAGGCCGCCCTTGGTGGCGGCCTTTCTACTTGCTACTAGTCGCGCGTGAGCTTCCTGTGAATACGATGCGGCTGGGCTGCATCCTCGCCCAGGCGCTCGATGCGGTTGGCCTGATAGGCCTCGAAGTTGCCCTCGAACCAATACCAGTTGCCCGGATTCTCGTCGGTGCCCTCCCACGCCAGAATGTGCGTGGCGACGCGGTCCAGGAACATACGATCGTGGCTAATGACCACCGAGCAGCCCGGGAACTCGAGCAGCGCCGCTTCGAGCGAGGACAGCGTCTCGACGTCGAGGTCGTTCGTGGGCTCGTCGAGAAGCAGCAGGTTGCCGCCCTGCTTGAGCGTAAGCGCCAAGTTCAGACGGTTGCGCTCGCCGCCGGAGAGCACGCCAGCGCGCTTCTGCTGGTCCTGGCCCTTAAAGCCAAAGCTCGCCACATAAGCGCGGCTCGGAACCTCGGTCTCGCCGACCATCATGTGGTCCAGGCCGTCCGAGACGACCTCCCACAGGTTCTTATCGGGATCGATGCCGGAACGGTTCTGGTCGACGTAAGAAATCTTGACGGTCTCGCCCACCTCGAGCTCGCCCGAAGTCAGCGGCTCCAGACCCACAATCGTCTTGAACAGCGTGGTCTTACCGACACCGTTGGGGCCGATGACGCCCACGATGCCGTTGCGCGGCAGGGTGAACGAAAGGTCGTCGATGAGCACGCGGCCATCGAACTCCTTGTGCAGATGATGGGCCTCGAGAACCTTGTTGCCCAGACGCGGTCCAACGGGAATGCGGATGTCGGTCCAGTCGAGCTTCTGGCTTGCGCGGGCCTCGGCCTCCATCTCCTCGTAGCGAGCCAGGCGGGCCTTGTTCTTGGCCTGACGGGCCTTGGGCGAGCTGCGCACCCACTCGAGCTCGGCCTCCATGCGCTTGGCGAGCTTGGCGTCGCGGTTGCCCT
>CAJMSL010000121.1 GCA_905216045.1 uncultured bacterium | reverse complement strand
GCCAAGTGCACCGCCAAGCGGATGGTGCCCGACTACATCAGCGAGAAGAAGATGCTGGAATACAAGGTGGACAAGAATGGCGAGGGCCACTGCTACACCTGCATGGGCTGCCGCAGCTTCCTGACCCCCTATATCGACGAGAACGGCAAGCCGAAGTACTATGGCCGCTTTAACCAGGGCGTTGTCACCATCAATCTGGTGGACGTGGCCCTGTCCAGCGGCGGCGATTTTGATAAGTTCTGGAAGATCTTCGACGAGCGTCTTGAGCTGTGCCACCGCGCCCTGCTGTGCCGTCATGAGCGTCTGATGGGTACGCTTTCGGATGCCGCACCGATTCTTTGGCAGTACGGTGCCCTCGCCCGCCTGAAGAAGGGCGAGACGATCGACAAGTTGCTCGTGGGCGGTTACTCCACCATTAGTCTGGGTTATGCCGGCCTGTATGAGTGCGTTAAGTACATGACGGGCCACAGCCACACCGAGAAGGAGGGCACGCCCTTTGCCATGGCCGTCATGCAGCGCATGAACGACAAGTGCGCGGAGTGGAAGGCCGAAAGCGATATTGACTTCTCGCTGTACGGTACCCCGCTTGAGTCGACGACCTACAAGTTCGCCAAGTGCCTGCAGCGTCGTTTTGGCATCATCCCGGGCGTGACGGACAAGGGCTACATCACCAACAGCTACCACGTCCACGTGTCCGAGGAGATCGACGCATTCGACAAGCTCAAGTTCGAGGGTATGTTCCAGCAGCTTTCGCCGGGCGGTGCCATCTCCTACGTCGAGGTTCCCAACATGCAGGACAACCTCAAGGCTGTCATTCGCGTGATGCAGTACATCTACGACAACATCATGTACGCCGAGCTCAACACCAAGAGCGACTACTGCCAGGTGTGCGGCTACGACGGTGAGATCAAGATTGTCGAGGATGACGGCAAGCTGGTGTGGGAGTGCCCCAACTGTGGCAACCGCGATCAGGAGAAG
Source organism: uncultured bacterium (assembly GCA_905216045.1). Lineage (GTDB taxonomy): Bacteria > Actinomycetota > Coriobacteriia > Coriobacteriales > Coriobacteriaceae > Collinsella. Next base: position 4,880 of record CAJMSL010000121.1, on the reverse strand, counting down.
ATGAACGTCGCCCGTCGTACGTGTGGCTACATCGGTACCCAGTTCTGGAACCAGGGTCGAACCGAGGAGATCCGCGACCGCGTGCTGCATCTCTAATACCGCTCCGGGGCTGAGCCGGGAGGGCCGCTTGGGCATTTGCTCGCTATTTCGGACAGTCCTGCGCAAGACGAAGGCCACATTAAGTGGCCTTCTTTGCGCGCGGAACTCATATCGAGCAACAGCCCAAGCGGCCCTCTCGGCTCAGCCAAGTTGACGTAGCTGAGATGCGGCATGCGGTCTGCTCACTCCTCGAAGTTCTAAGCGGAAATGAGTTGACTTGCAACAACGCTTTACTTGCGATGGCGGTTGAGCTGCAACAAAGTTTTTATTGGACCTCGAACCCTATACTCGATGTTCTCTTCGTTCATTGAGTTACCCTTTGCATGAGGCCGGGACATATCGTCCCGCCCGCAGTTTCGCAGGCCGAAGGCCGAGAATGTTTGAGGACGGGATGATATGTCCCGGCCTCCCGGGAGAGTTACCTATGAACTACGCGAACATTAAATATTTCGACATTGCTGATGGGGAAGGCGTTCGTACTTCTCTGTTTGTGAGTGGGTGCCGTCGTGGGTGCAAGAACTGCTTTAACTCTGTCGCGTGGGACTTTGCTGCGGGCGAGCCGTTCGATCGTGCCGTCGAGGACAAGATTATCGAGAGCCTCGACCATCCCTTTATCGATGGCCTGACGATTCTGGGCGGCGAGCCTATGGAGCCCGAGAATCAGGCGGGACTTGTTGACTTTATCGAACGCGTGCGTGCGGCCTATCCCGAGGGGTCGGGCAAGACCATTTGGTGCTTTACCGGCGACGTGCTCGAGGAGCTTATGCCGGGTGGCCGTCATCATGCCGAGGTGACGGACCGTATCCTGGCCTGCCTCGACATGTTGGTGGACGGCCCGTTTGTTCAGGATCTGTACGATATCTCATTGCGCTTTAGGGGCTCGAGCAATCAGCGCGTGATTGATATGAACGCCACGCGCGCCCGTGCTGCGCGCGAGGGCGTTGCGCTTTGCGACGCTGTGGAGCTTTGGCGGGACGATCCGGTCTATTCGACCCATACTATGTAGCTTGTGGCCGATGCCAAAGGGCGTGGTACCATAGCGCGAACGCAAAATCGGAAAAGTGAGGCCCAGATGGTCGATCAGGAAAAAGTCGAGGCCGCCATTAAGCTGTTGCTTGAGGGCATAGGCGAGGACCCAACTCGTGAGGGCCTGCTGGAGACCCCGGCGCGCGTTGCCCGTATGTATGGTGAGATCGCCGGCGGTATGGACCAGAGTGCCGAGGAGCACCTGTCCAAAACCTTTGCCGTCGCTTCGAACGACTTGGTTATTGAGCGCGACATTACGTTTTACTCGCTGTGCGAGCACCATCTGCTGCCGTTTTATGGCAAGGCTGCGATCGGCTATATCCCTAACGGTCGCGTGGCGGGTCTGTCTAAGCTCGCTCGCACGGTTGAGGCTTATGCCCGCCGTCTGCAGCTGCAGGAGCAGCTGTGTGCGCAGGTTGCCGACGCTCTCATGGATTATCTCGCTCCCCAGGGAGCGATTGTGCTCATGGAAGCCGAGCATATGTGCATGACCATGCGCGGCGTGCAAAAGCCTGGCACCAAGACCGTGACGCTCGCTCGCCGCGGCGTCTTTGAGACCGATCCCGCGCTCGAGGAGCGTTTCTTTAGGATGCTGGGCCGTTAGCATGAGGGTCGTCAACGACTTTACATCGAAGACCGATGAGGGGACGTCGCGTCGCGGCTTTATGGCTTCGGGCCTGACTCCCTTTGGTGCCATGCCTCGCATTGATTACATTTGTGCCAACGGGCTGTTCCGTCGGCACCTGGGCAACATTGCACAGTTGGAATCGGGGCGCATCTTCTGCCGCCATGGTATTGACCATCTGCTCGATGTCGCTCGCATTATGTGGATCAAGAATCTCGAGGAACAGCTCGAATTTGACCGCGAGGTCGTCTACGCCACGGCACTTCTTCACGATATCGGCAAAGATGAACAGTATGAATCGGGTATATCCCATGATGTTGCAAGCGAACGCGTCGCTGATGCGATTCTCGGCGGCATGCCCGATGACGTGGCGTTTGAGCCGGCCGATGCCGCAGCCATTAAGACGGCCATTCTGGGCCATCGAAAGCTGCGCGTGAACAGCCAACCGCTTGAGCGTCTGCTCTATGCAGCCGACAAAGCGTCGCGCGCCTGCTTTGCATGCCCCGCGCGCAATGCTTGCAACTGGAGCGATGATAAAAAGAACCTGTCGATTCGCGTGTAGTTAGTTTGCGCGGTCGGGGTCCTAAACGAAGGAGACGATCGCGATGAGCAATAAGAAACTGCCCGAGAATGCAACCAAGACTGAAGGCGCCGAGCTCGCCCGCCGTGGAAGGGGCGAAATATCCACCGCAACGGCGGTACCCCACGTGAGCTATGACGATCTGCGCCATGCCGACCGCATCACCGTTGAAGGTCTTGAGGTTTTTGCTAACCATGGCGTGTATCCCGAAGAGAACGTGCTGGGCCAGAAGTTCATCGTGTCCTTGGTGCTCTATGCCGACCTGCGTGCAGCGGGGGAGCACGATAGCCTGGACGCTTCGATTGACTACGGCTCGGTGTGCCACGATGTCGATGGCTATCTGCGCGAGCATACGTTTAAACTCATCGAGGCGGCAGCCGAGGGTGTGGCCCAGATGCTGCTGCGTCGTTACCCCTTGCTGCTTGGCGTGCGTGTTAAGCTCGATAAGCCTTGGGCTCCCGTCGGTCTTCCCCTGGCAAGCTGCGGCGTCGAGATCGAGCGCGTGCGCTAGTCGACGCTAGAGCTTGTTGAGGGGCGGCTGCTTGAGCCGCTGCGACAGAGCTCTATTGTTGGGACAGTACGTGTCGAGCAGGGCGTGAAACCGCTGCTTGTGGCTTGGCTCGAGCAGGTGGACGAGCTCGTGGGCGACAACCATGTCAAGACACTCGATGGGATAGGCGGCAAGTTCGCGTGCGATGCGAACGGCACCGGATTTGGGCGTGCATGAGCCCCAACGCGTTTTCATGCTACGTACGGAAACGCGGGAAACGGCGACACCCATTGCGATTTCGTACGCGCGCGCCATATCGCGCAGCGCCGTGGTGACCTCGGATGCATAGAGCTGGTCGATGCGGGTCTGGAGCTCATCGGACGTCAGGCCGTCGAGGGTTGCGCGCCGCTTGGCCTGTGGGCGTTCGTTCGATTTGTCGGCACCCATAAAACTTGCGAAGGTGGCCTGCTTGGGCCGCGGTGCGGGTGATGCAAAGTTGCGATCGAGCGCATCTTGTACCGTGATGGGCTTGCCCCAAAGTGCAATGATGGACGAGGGGCTGAGCGGCTCTCGTGCCGTCGCCTGACGTTGCTCGCGCTGGGCAAGTCGACTGATAATCCAGGCGCTGTTGCGCTTCACAAACGCTTCGATACGCTCGCGGCTGGCGTCGAGCGGTGCACTGGCGTGGACCTCACCGCTCGATGTGACGCGTAGGTTGAAGTTCTTGACGCGCTTTTTGGTAACGACGACGGGGATGGATGTGCCATCCGGTCGGGATACGGTAATCGTTAATTGCTGCGTCAAAAGCGGTCCTTCAGATTGGGGACGGGCTGCATGTCGACCGTTCGGCATGCCGGCCCGCTCAGGGGATGTGAAATTAATAACGCTCGAAGAAGGCAAGGGCATTATCGCTGCAGAGCTTCTGCATCACGGTCTTGCCAAAGTGCTTGGAGAGCATGTTCTGGAACTCGGGCATCTTGCTGGCATCGGAGAGGAAGGCGGGCACCGTGGCACCGTCCCAGTCGCCGCCGAGCGCGATGACATCCTCGCCGCCCAGGTCGAGCCAGTGCTCGATATGTGCCGCTAGCTGGTCGAAGGTGACGTCTGCGGCGGTCTTGTCGGTTGCGTCGTTGGAAAGGAACTCGCTGCAGTAGTTGAGGCCGACGATACCGCCCATGTCGCGAATGGTGCGGAACTGGTCGTCGGTAAGGTTGCGTTTGACGCCGCAAACCGCACGGGAGTTGGAGTGGCTGGCGACGAAGGGACGCGTGGCGTGGGCGACAACCTCTGCATAGTTGAGGTGGGAGACGTCGAGTACCATGCCGGCGTGCTCCATCTGCGTAAGTGCCTCGATGCCGGCGCCGGTGAGGCCGGCGGGGGTGTCGTGGCCGCTCGCGAGCGGCCCCTGCGCATTCCAGCTGAGTGACGACATAAGCACGCCCAAGCTCTTGAGCACTTCGATCAGCGCGGGGTCCTCGGCAAAGAACGTGGCGTTTTCGATGGTGTGGATGCAAGCGACCTTGCCGTCCTTGAGCGCGGGGCGAATGTCTGCGGCGCTGCGCACGTTGACCATACGGTCGTGGTTGAGCATTGCCTGGCCGCTCATATGCGCCATGATCTGCGCCTGGAAGCGCGCGGCGTGGGCGGTGGGAATCTCGTCGGGGACAAACGTGGCGAAGCACTGTGCCCACGGCGTGTTGCCGATCTTTGCGAGCGAGATGGCACAGGCGTTACCCTCGATGAGGTCGAAATCTTGCGGATGCGTTTCGTCGCCGGGGAAATAGCCGTCGGTGCCGGCGGTAAAGCGCAGGTCGAGATCGAGCGTGGCCCAGCCGATGCGGTCGGCGGTGTCGCAGTGTAGGTCAAATACGGGATATGCCATGGTTCCTCCGGTTGCAGCGTTTCTTTGCAAACTGTCATTGAATTGTATGACTAGGGTATAGTTAGCGCCATATGTTCACGGCGGCCCGCGTTGTGCGCCGCCCTTATCACGGAGGTTACCATGTCCAACCAGGGCAAGCAGGTCAAGACCCATTATCGCGGCACGCTCGACTTTTCGA
>CAJMSL010000120.1 GCA_905216045.1 uncultured bacterium | reverse complement strand
GCCCGGTAAGGCTGCCAACGCTGGCGGCGTGCTCGTGTCCGGCCTGGAGATGAGCCAGACCGCCGAGCACCTGTCCTGGACCTTCGAGGAGGTCGACGGCAAGCTCGAGCAGCTCATGCGCGGCATGTTCCACAACGTGGACGACACCGCCAAGGAGTACGGCCAGGAGGGCAATTTCGTCATGGGCGCAAACATCGCCGGCTTCCTGAAGGTCGCCGACGCTATGCTCGCCCAGGGCGTCTGCTAAATCTTCGCTCGACATAGCATGTGATGAGGCTCCCAGCTATCTGGCTGGGAGCCTTTTCTATCCCGGAGGACACCTCATAACTTGCGGTGATATACGGACTGTTTAGCGTCCCAGAACGGCTAATCAGTCCGTATATCACCGCAAGTTATGGATGGGTGGGTGGATTTTGTCCTAAAACGGTGTGCGGCCCCTCGTTTGGTACACTTAAAAGTACTGGACAAGTGAAGAGATGGGGGAGAACGTGCTCAAGTTCGGTACCTACGTCCGTGTTGGAAACGCGGCCGAAGCCTATGAGCTCTTACAGAAGAACCGCAATAACAAGATTGTGGGCGGCGGCATCTGGATGCGCCTGGGTTCGCGTCGCGTGGCGACGGCGATTGACCTTTCGGCCTGCGGACTCGATCAGATCGAGGAGACCGAGACCGAGTTTCGCATCGGTGCCATGTGCACCCTGCGCCAGCTCGAGCGTCATGCCGGGCTCAACGCGCTTGTCAACAATGTCTTTGAGTTCGCCGTCCACGACATCGTGGGCGTGCAGCTGCGCAATACCGCCACGGTGGGCGGCAGCATCTACGGCCGCTTTGGCTTCTCGGACGTTCTCTCCGCCTTTCTCGCGCTCGATTCCTATGTTGAGTTGACGGGCGCCGGCCGCGTGCCGCTCGCGGAGTTCGTTGACATGGGCTACGTGCGCGACGTTATCGAGCATGTCGTGGTCGTCAAGCACGATTACCGTGCGAGCTACGAGGCCGTGCGCAAGGCCGCGACCGACTTTCCCTCGCTGAACGTTACCGCCGCCTGGTGGGACAACACCTGGCACGTCACTGTGGGTGCCCGCCCGCTGCGCGCGACCCTGCTGCAGGGCGAGGCGTGTGGCCTGGTGAACGAGCAACCTTCTGAGGACGAGCTGCGTGCCCTAGCGGCATCCGTGCGTGCCCTGAGCTACGGCACTAACCTGTGGGGCTCGGCCGACTACCGCCGCCGCATCTCGGCCCCGCTTGCCGTCCAGGCCGTGCGTCGCGCCGCCGGCATCGAGCTTTCGGCCGCGCTTGCCCGCGAGCTCGAGACCGTGCAGGTCCCCAAGTTTGCCACGGACGAGTATTCCTGCCGCCGCGTGCCCGGCGTCGATTCTAGCGAGGTGCGCTAATGGCTGCCAAACTCATCGATCTTTCCTTTACGCTCAACGGCCGTAAGGTCAAGGTTCAGATTGCCCCCGACACTATGCTCTTTGCGCTTCTGCGCGAGCGGGGTTGCGCGTCGGTGCGCTGTGCCTGCGAGACCACCAACTGCGGACTGTGCACGGTGTGGCTCGACGGCGACCCGGTGCTGAGCTGCTCGGTTCCCGCCGCCCGTGTTGAGGGCCGCTCCGTCACCACGCTCGAGGGCCTCAAGGCCGAGTCTGAGGCACTCGCCCGCGCAATGGCTGCCGAAGGTGCCGAGCAGTGCGGTTTTTGCGCGCCCGGCCTCATCATGAACGTGCTGGCGCTCGCCCGCGCCGCCAAGGAGGACCCGAGCCTCGTCGCCACGCGCGAGGAGCTCTCGCGCCAGCTCGCCGGCAACCTGTGCCGTTGCAGCGGCTACGAGAGCCAGCTGCGCGCCATCGTCCGCTTCCTCAACGAGTCCGGAGTGCAGGTTGGCTTTGAGATGCCCGAGCTGCCGGTCAACGACACCAGCTGTGACGGTGTCTCCTACAAGCAGATCACCCACAAGCAGCCCAAGAAGGATTCGAAGGCCTTGCTCGAGGGCCGTCCTGTCTACACGGGCGACATGGTGCCCGCCGGCGCGCTTATCGTTAAGCTCAAGCGCAGCCCGTATGCGCGCGCCAAGATCCGCTCCATCGATACGTCGCGTGCCCTGAAGGTGCCGGGCGTGGTGGGCGTCTACACCTACGAGGACGTGCCCCAGCGCCGCTTTACCATCGCCGGGCAGAGCTATCCGCAGCCGAGTCCCTACGACCGCCTGATTCTCGAGAACCTCGTCCGTTACCAAAACGAGGAGGTGGCGATCGTCGCCGCCGAGACTGAGGAGGCTGCCGACAAGGCGCTCAAACTCATTAAGGTCGACTATGAGGTGCTCGAGCCGCTTCTCGACTTTACCCAGGCACTCGATAACGACATTGTGGTCCACCCCGAGGGCGACGTGACCTTTATGTTCCCGCAGGGCGGCGACGTGCCCCGCAACCTGGTGTGCAGCGGTACCAGCGATTATGGCGACCTGGACGAGGCCTTCGCCCAGAGCGACATCGTCTTTGAGCGCACCTACACCAGCCAGGCCACGCAGACCGCGCCCATGGAGACCTTCCGCGCCTTCGCGACGACCGACGCGTTCGGCCGCATCTCGGTGACCACCTCTACACAGGTGCCCTTCCACGTGCGCCGCATGGTCGCGCAGTCGCTCGACATTCCGCAATCGCAGGTGCAGGTCATTAAGCCGCGCATCGGCGGCGGCTTTGGCTCCAAGCAGACGGGCTGCTGCGAGATCTTCGTGGCGTTTGTGACGCAGCAGACCGGCCGTCCGAGCTACTGCTGCTACACCCGCGAGGAGACCATCACCGCGGGCAACTCGCGCCACCAGATGCAGATGACCGTTAAGCTGGGCGCCATGAACGACGGCACCATCACGGCCATCGATCTGCACACGCTGTCCAACGCCGGCGCATACGGCGAGCATGCCACCACGACGATCGGTCTTTCGGGCCACAAGAGTCTGCCCATCTACAACCATGTGAAGGCGAGCCGCTTTAGCTGGGACGCCGTCTACACCAATACCAACCGCGGCGGCGCGTATCGCGGCTACGGTGCCACCCAGGGCCAGTTTGCCGTGGAGAGCGCCGTCAACGAGCTCGCCGACATGCTGCACATGGATCCCGCCGACCTGCGCCTTAAGAACATCGTGCGCGAGGGCGAGATCATGCCGCAGTACTACAACGAGAAGCTCAACGCCTGCGCACTCGAGCGCTGCCTACTACGCGCAATGGACATGATCGGTTGGCGCGACAAGCCACTAGCCGTCGACCTGGGCGACCGCGTGCGTGCTCTGGGCTGTGCGCTCACCATGCAGGGCTCGGGCATCTCCAATGTCGACATCGCCGGCATCGACATGCGCCTGGAAGAGGACGGCTTCATTGCCATCGGCACCGGCGCCACCGATAACGGCATGGGCGTCGACACGATTCTGGCGCAGATTGCCGCCGAGGAGCTGGGCGTGGAGAGCTCGCTTATCGTGGTGCGCGGCGTGGACACCGACGTGTCGCCGTTCGACGCCGGCTCGTACGCGAGCTCGGGTACGTACGTGACGGGCCTTGCCGCCAAGAACGCCGCGACCGAGTTGCGTGAGAAGATCTGCGCCAAGGCCGCCCAGATGTGGGACGTGGACGCCGCCGACGTGGTCTTTGATGGTCAGTACGTGCGCCTGTCCGACGAGCGTGCCGCGCGCGAGCAGAACCGCTACCTCACGCTGCGCGACTTTGCCAACCTGTGCGTCAAGAACATCGCGGGCGGCGACGCGCTCACCTCGCACGCCTCAGCCTGCCTGCCCGTTTCGCCCCCGCCGTTTATGGCCGGCATTGCCGAGGTCGAGGTCGACAAGGCCACCGGCAAGGTGACTGTGGTGGACTACGCGGCGGCTGTGGACTGCGGCACCGTGATCAACGAGGCGCTCGCGCGCGTCCAGGCCGAGGGCGGCATTGCCCAGGGTATCGGCCACGCGCTCTACGAAATCGTCGAGCATGATGAGCGCGGCCGCCTGCGCACCGGCAACTTTATGAGCTACAAGCTGCCCACGCGCCTGGATATCGGCAGTATTCGCGTGGCCTTTGAGCCGAGCTACGAGCCGACGGGTCCGTTTGGTGCCAAGTCGATCGGCGAGGTCGTCATCAACACGCCGCTCGCCGCCGTTGCCTCGGCCGTGGCACACGCTACCGGACATCAGGTTCGCTCGCTGCCGATCACGCCCGAGAAGGCCCTGCTGGGGGAGTAGCGGGTCAGCGAACAAGTCGTAATTGGCGGGGCGGGGCAACTCGCCCCGCCTTTTGCACTCGTGGTGAGGTCGTGAGCCTGTAAAACGTGTGCGTGCGCTTGCCGTTCGTATCTGCTATCATTCCTAGTCTGTGCGCTCATGCGGGCGTGGCGGAATTGGTAGACGCGCCAGATTTAGGTTCTGGTGGGATTCCCGTGAAGGTTCGAGTCCTTTCGCCCGCACCAACGCACCAGCGTCGGCCTCGGCCGTCGCGACACTTTGTTGCATAAAGGTACCAGCACCTCAGATAAGCTGGGCAGTATGAGGAGGAACGTGTTGAACATCACCGCTTCTGCCGTCAAGGACGCCACGCTCACCGCTACGGTCACCATCCCGGCCGCCGACGTCGACGCCGCGATTAAGAAGGCCTACAAGGACACCGCCAAGAAGTACCGCTTCCCGGGCTTCCGTGCCGGCAAGGCTCCCCGTCCGGTCATCGATTCCACTCTTGGCGCCGAGGCTACCCTCGCTCAGGCCACCAACGACCTGATCGCCGCCAACGAGCCCGCCGTCCTCAACGAGCTGGACATCGTCCCCACCAAGAACGGTGACTACAAGGAGCTCGACCTCGCTAAGGATCACGAGGACTACACCTACACCGTCGAGTTCTCCCTGCGTCCTGCTGCCGAGCTCTCCTCCTTCGACGCTGTCGAGATCGAGATGCCTCCCGCGGAGGTCACCGAGTCCGAGATCAACAACCAGGTCGAGATGCTCCTCAACTACCGTGCCACCTTCGAGGACGTCGAGGGTCGCGCCGCCGAGGCCGAGGACTACGTCACCGTCACCCTCAAGGCCGTCGAGAACGCCGACAACTTCGCTGCCGAGGGCCGCATGCTCATCGCCGGTAGCGACAGCAACCCCAAGGAGTTCAACGAGGCCCTGATCGGCGCTAACGTTGACGACGTCAAGACCGTCACCTGGACCGACGAGGTCGAGGAGGGCGAGGAGGCCGAGACCCACACCGTCGAGGTCACCGTCAAGGGCATCAAGGTCCGCAACACCCCCGAGCTCACCGATGAGCTCGTCAAGTCCGACTTCGGCTTCGACAGCATCGACGCCATGCGCGACGCCATCAAGATCGAGATCGAGCAGGACAAGGCTTCCCGCCTCCCGGCCGAGAAGGAGAACCGTTGCGTCTCTGCTCTCGCCGAGCGCCTGCAGCTCGACGAGATGGACGCCGACTACGAGCAGTCCGTCTTTGAGGAGCTTGGCCAGAACTTCCTGTCCAACCTCGCTGCCCGCGGCATGACGCTGGACACCTGGCTGCCCGCTTCCGGTCTGACCATGGAGCAGTTCATCGGCGACCTGCACAAGCAGGCCAACGACGTTGCTCGTGAGTCCCTGGCTCTGGACGCCCTCGCCCGCGAGCTCAAGATCGAGGTCACCGAGGACGACATCAACGCCGAGTTCGAGAAGGCCGGCGTCAAGGACGTCGAGGCTTCCAAGGCCGAGTTCATTGCCGATGGTCGCATGCCTGCCGTCCGCGAGTCCATCCGTCGCTCCAAGGCCGTCGACCACTTGGTCGAGAACGCCAAGGTGACCGAGGTCGACGAGACCGCCAAGGACGCCGAGTAATTCTCGCCACCTTGCCTGCGAGCGCATGCGTGCGCCCGTGATGGGGTAAAGTTATACA
>CAJMSL010000119.1 GCA_905216045.1 uncultured bacterium | reverse complement strand
ACTAGCCGGTCGGGAGCTGCGCGAGCCGGGAGGCGCTGACGATGTGGGGCAGCGGCAGGTCGTGGGCGTCGGTGGGAACGTGGTCGACGCGCTGTTCGTCAAAGGCGATGCCGATGATCTGACATGTGGCCGAAAGCGTGGGTAGGTAGCGGTCGTAGCAACCGCCGCCGTAGCCCAGGCGCGCGCCGGTTTGGTCGAAGGCCACGAGCGGCACGATAATCATGTCGAGAACATCGGCAGGCACGATAGGGAAGAGGTCGCTGTCGATGTCCATGGCCGTGAAGGCCCGCGTGGGGTGGGCGATAAACGGAGCCGCGGACGCATCGTCGGCGGCAACTGCCCGCATACACATGCGCTGGCCACAAGCCACGGTGTCTGTTGCCGAGAGCATGCACGGATAGGCCACGCGCCAGCCGCGCGCGGCGGCCGCAGCGGCAAACGCGGCAGGGTCTGCCTCGGAACCCATCGCGGCATAGACGGCAACGATGCGCGGCGCCGCGGCATCTAAGCGGCCCAGCAGCTCAACCAGCCGCGCACAGATATCAGCAGACTTCGCCGCCCGCAAGTCCAAATCAAGAGCATCGCGCTGGGCAATCACCGCCCGCCGCAACTCAGCCTTGTCCATCCCAACCTCCTCTAGCAAACCTGCCAAAAAGTGACAGGCTTATTTTGGCTGGTTTTATCTGGGCAAACGTCGAAGCCGCCACAAAGGCGCCCTGTGTGGCGGCTTCGACTCGACGTTGGCTTCACAGCGCCGCAGCGATCGCTTCAGTCACAAACTTATTGAGTGACTCACCCTTCTTTGCCGCTGCCAGCGCTGCTTGCTTGTGGAGCTCAGAGCCCGTTCTTACGTTGAACGAGCCCTTAAAAGCCCGCTCGGGTTCCTTGCCCTTCTCGGCGCAAAACTCAAGGTAATCGTCGACGGCGTCGTGGAAGCATTGCTCCACTTCTTCAGCCGTGGAGCCTTCAAATACGATTGCGTCCCTAATGCCGGCGACCATACCTGTTAGCACATGCTGTTCGGCATCGAACTCGACCGGGGCGAAATAACCCTTGTATGCCAAAACGTTACTCATGACTACCTCCGACATCTTGCAGAAAGCGAACGATGTTTCGAATGGTCCCCGCTGTCAATTCGTCAGATGGATGAGGCGCGTGCATTACGAACATCCTGCCATCTGATGGCCTGTAGAAGCGAACGCGCGATCCGGACGTCTTGCCTTTGCTGTCCATTTCAAAGCCATATGAAGCCATAACTTTAAGAAAGTCAGCAAATCTATACGTTGAAGGACAGCTAAGCAGCTGGGCGATGAGTTTATCGGATCGAGTCATCCCGCCTCACATTCTGCAACTATATTCTAGTTGCAATTTCAGTTCGATGCAAGCACCTCTACTATAGAACATGTGTGCGTATAGAACAAGTGTTCGAACTACCACGAAGGGCGCCTGTGAACTGCGCCCTTCGTGGTAGTTTTGCTTGCCGTGCCTTAGCCCAGCAGGTCGATGACGTTGAAGCCGGCGTTGCTCTTGGCGATGACGTCGCGGCCGCCAAAGACGCAGGTGGGTGACTCGGCTGCGATGCGCGTTACGTCGGCGCCGAGCGAGCGAAGCTCACCGGGCGTGGCGGCGAGCATCTGGGCGCGGCGCTCCTCGCGCGCATGCGGATCGAGCCCGGCCAGGTAGGTCGTGTTGCGGCGCTTGGTGAGCGCGTACGGCTTCACCGGCGCGTCCATGCCGCTCACGCAGCTCACGATAAAGCCCTCAAAGGCGGCCTCGTCGGGATCAAAGCTGCCGAGCCATTCGCCCGCGCGCGCCACGCGCTCAATCGAGGGGTCGATTGCCGGGTCGCGGTAGGTGTAGAACGCCGCCTGACGCTCGCCGGCCGCGCGGAATCCGCAGCCGTACGCGCCGCCCTTAACGCGGATCTCGTTCCACAGATAGTCGTAGGAGAGCGCGTTGGCGGCAACCGCCCAGGCGCCCGTCACGTCGATGCCCAAGCGACGCGGGTCGCACGCGCTTGCCGCAAAACAGATGTCGCTGGGGATGACAAAGGCCTCGTGGCGGTCGCACGGCGTCGGCACCACGAGCGCGTTGCGGCCGGCATCGGCGCCGTCGCCAGCGCCCAGCTCCAGGTCGCCCGCGGCGGCCCAGTATGCGTTAAAGTCCTCGTCGCTGCCGGTAAAGCTCGCCAGGCAGCCATCGGCCACAAAGATGCGGCCTGCCAGCTCGGCAAGCTTGGCGCACAGGCTGTCCAGTCGCTCGTCAAAGTGCTCGAGCAGATCGCGCAGGAACAGGTAGAAATCCACGCCCGAAAGCTGCTCGCGCACCACGGCCGAAGGCGAGCTGTAGCTCATCGCGCGACCGAGCGCCGCCGAGTGACCGTTGTTGATAAAGCCCTGCTCAAGCCCAATGCGAATCTGCGTGAGCACGTCGCGCACGCGGTCGGGGTCGGCGTCGAGCAATAGCGTGCTCGACCACACCTCGCGCGGCAGACTCGCCAGCGCATCGATCTTCTCGGACAGGGCGCCCGCGCTCACCAGCAGATAAGGGCGCACGCCGTCCACGTCGGGCTGGGTCATGACCTCGGTCGTAAAGCTCAAAAAGCCCAGCTTGCCGGCGAGCAAGTTGTCGAGCTCCTCGGCCGAGTGCTCGCTCGTGGGCAGCTGTTTGAGCAGGCGGCAGAGTAGCGTCACATAGGGCAGGTCCTCAAACGCGACGCAGCTCAGGTCGAAATACTGCATGGCGTAGGCCAAACGGTTGGCGGGGATGCCGTGGCGTAGGCAGGGGATGGGCGCGGTCGTGTCCACGATCAGTGGCGGCTCGGGGCGCGCCTCGCCAATGTCGGACACGCGCAGGCGCGGCAGCGTGGCCTTGGCCTCGGGCGTGTCTTCCGCCTCCTGCGCGGCACGCAGCGCGGCCGTGCGCTCGACCACGTCGGCCAGCTCGGCATCGGTCATGGCATCGCGCTTGGCTGCCAGCTCGGCGGCCTCGGTACCCTCCGAACCCTCGGCGGCGTCCACCGGCACCAGCTCGACCAGTGCCATATGGTCGTTGTCCAGCACCAGCTCGCGCAGCAGGTCCTCAAAATAGCTGCCGTCCAGCTCGCCACGCAGCTCCTCGTACACCGGGCCGTACTTGAGCGCCAGCGTCGCGGCGTCGTCATCGTAGAGCCAGGTGCTCAGCGCGTCGCACGCAATGGCCACGCCGTCGGCGATACCGTAGTCGCGCTGGCGCAGGTCGTATTCGTTGCTGCTGATGATGGCCTCCAGGCGCTCGCGCGGAACGCCGTGTTCGCACAAGCCGCGGCAGGCGTCCTGGAACACGCGGCGCAGCTCGCGCGCCACGCCGGGCTGTGCGTTTTGCAGCATGATGAGCTCGTAGGGCTGCAGGCTCTCGGCCGCGGTGTAGCTCACCACGTTGCCGCCCAGGCCGGCGGCCAGAATGGCCTTCTTAACCGGCGCTTCGTTGGAGCCCAGCAGCGCCTCGAACAGGATATCCGCGGCGATCGTGCGCTTGCGGTCGAGCGCGCTGCCCAGCACAAGGCCCAGGCCAACCAGGGCGTTCTCGGGCGTGGTGTCCATCTCGACGCGCTTATACTCGCAGGTCACGGGCGCCTGCACGCCCAGCGGATTGGGTGCCAGCGTGGACGGGTCCTCGCCGGCGGCGACGGCTGCGTCCATGCGGCGGCTCGCGGCACTCGGCTGCGACAGATAGCGCTCGTCCAAAAAGGCCAGCGCGCGGTCCACGTCCAAGTCGCCGTAGAGCGTGATGTAGGAGTTGGAGGGGTTGTAGTGGCGCGCGTGCGTGTCCAGGAACTGCTCGTAGGTGAGCGCGGGAATCGCGCGCGGGTCGCCGCCACTCTCGTGTGCATAGGCGGTGTCGGGATAGAGCGCGGCGTTGACGGCATCGTCCAGCACACTCATGGGGTCGGACAGCGCGCCCTTCATCTCGTTGAACACCACGCCGTTATAGCGCAGCGTGCCCTCGCGCAGGCTCGCGGAGCTGTCGCCGTCCTCGCCCTCGACGCCCTCCGGCAGGTCCAGCTCGTAGTGCCAGCCCTCCTGCTCAAAAATGGTGGGCTTGGTATAGATGGCCGGGTTGAACACCGCGTCCAGGTACACGTCCATCAGGTTGTACAGATCCTGCTCGTTGGTGGTGGCAACGGGGTAGATGGTCTTGTCGGGGTAGGTCATGGCGTTGAGGAACGTCTGCATGGAGCTCTTGATCAGGTCGACAAACGGCTCCTTGACGGGAAACTTGGCCGATCCGCACAGCACCGAGTGCTCAAGAATATGGAACACGCCGGTGGAATCGGCCGGCGGCGTCTTAAAGCCAATGGCAAAGGCCTTGTTTTCGTCGTCGCACGCCAGGTACAGCAGACGAGCGCCCGAGGCAGTGTGTCGCAGCACGTAAGCGTCCGAGTCGAGCTCGGGCACGGTCTCGCGGCGCGCGACGGCAAAGCCGTGGCAGGTAGTGCCGGGCACCAGCAGTGCAGCGGCTGCGGCGCGCGGGTCGGTTGAGGTGGTGGGCATATGCAGTCTCCTTTGACGCCCCAGCGGGGGCGAATCGAGTCGAATCCTCGAGAGTATACCCATATGGGGCCGCGACCCTGCGGCGAACTGGAGACGATGCCAGCGGATTGGGCGAAGGGCTCGCGTGCCCGCCGCACGAGCGTGGAAAATTGGACACTCGCCAAACGAGAGTGGATATTCGGACGGACGAGCGAGGATTTCCGGATACCTATCGAACGAGAGTGGATATTTGGACGGAATTTGCCGCAAAAGCCCCAAAAACCGTCCAAATATCCACTCTCGATATCCGACCGTCCGAAAATCCTCGCTCGTCCATCACTCGCGTATCTCTCGTCCCTCATTCGTCTCTAATATGAGAGATGACAGGAAGATGAGAGAAAAATATGAGAGATAACTGAGCAGCAAAGAGACAGGCAATCATGGTATTGTCTCAATACCAATTGTTCTACCAGCAAAAATATGTATAAATGAAGCAAATGGTAGACATTCCATCTCTCATCTATCTCTCTATCTCTAAGCCGAGAGATAGAGAGATAGATGAGAGATAATTTCGAGAGATAACTGAGAGACGAGGGAAATCTATCCGCGGCATTCTCCGCAGGACCGAGCGAAAGGACGTGCAGATGAACGAAAACGAGCTGACCGGTCTGCTTGAGTCTTTAAGGCGTATGGGCTCGGATGATCTTAACGTCGAAGTGAAGGAGAGCGCCACGACGCTTTCCCGCGATGTGTGGGAAACGGTGAGCGCATTCGCGAACACTGCCGGCGGAATCATCGTGCTCGGAGTGAGTGAGCGCGCAGGTTTTGTCCCGGTTGAGAACTTCGAGACCGAGAAAGTGCTCAACCAATTTGTGTCAGGCATGGGTGATGCGGGCGGTCGAGGAAAGCTGGCCAATCCGCCTAAATACACGATCGAGCGAGTGGAGCTTCAGGACGTCATCGTTCTCGTCATTACGATTGAGGAGCTCGATCCGTCGAGCAAGCCCTGCTATGTCATAGAGCGGGGCGCCCAGGGCGGCAGCTACAAGCGCATCGATGACAAAGATGTGCCGCTTTCATCGACCGAGGTGCTCGCATTGGCGTCATACGGTCGAGCGACTCCGAGCGATCGGGACGCGGTGGCGGGTGCGGGCGCGGACAATCTCGACGAGACGCTGGTCGACCGTACGATAGATCGGGCTTTCTCGTTGACGCCCCGGGCAATGCGCGGCGCGCCGGACAAACAAACGAAGCTGGAGCGCCTAAATATCCTTGATTCCCAGGGCAATGTCACCAAGGCTGGACTCCTAGTTGTGGGCACCTACCCTCAGCAGTTCTATCCCAAGCTCTTCATTGACGTGGCTGTCCATGCGGGAACTCAGAAGGGCATGGCGGGGTCGCTGAGGTTCATGGACCGCACAATCTGTGAGGGAACGTTGG
>CAJMSL010000118.1 GCA_905216045.1 uncultured bacterium | reverse complement strand
TTGATTTCATCGCTAAGCTTCTTGTATTTCATGGAAGTCTCCTTTTTCTGAGCGGTGTATAGCATCGATTTCATGCCTCCGTAGTCGACGTGGGAGGGCAAGGAACCCGCTTCCCCCTTTGAAATCCGCGGCCGCACGTACGCCCGGGATGGGGAACGGCAGAGAAGATGGAAGATGCCGATCACATGGCAGCGAGCCTCATTGGCCCATGTCACGCAATCAGGCCTACAGACGCGAATCTGCTGCGCCGAGAAGTCTCGTCGTCTGGCAGAACTTGTCACACAGGCGTTCCGGTTCGCCCTGGGGAATCTGAGTACGCTCGGTCTCAAAGGAGAGGCCGTACTCGCGTGCCGGAAGGAAATACTCGAAATAGCCGTTGGTGTAACCGCAAACTATTCCCTCGACCGGGCATTCGCGCTTCATGCGAATACCCAAGTCGCTGCCGAGCTCACTCGGGAACACAAAGAGATGCAGGCCGCCCAAACTGATGACGGCACACTTAAGCGTGAGCGAAAAGTCGTCATGGGCAACGGTGTGATAGAACGTCTGAGGCTCGATGCGATCGAGAACGACCTCGCGATCGAGCTTGATCTGGAAAATCGCCTCGGCAAGACCGGTCGAAACGCGCTCGACCTCGGGAATGCCGCGTCCCTGGCGAAAATTGCGGTCGCTACAGTCGCCAGCAGCACCGACGACCATGGCCGGATAGTAACCAAGACTCTGAGCGAGCTTTTTGCCGGTAAGACCGGCGAGTTCGCTCGTGAGCTCCGTGCAGTCGGGTCCGACACAGGCAGAATGCACCGCCCAGTTCACAAAGCCCGCAAACGATTTGCCTTCGTCATCGAAGAACGACACCACGATAACCTCATTGTCGGCAAGCTCTCCGGGAATGATGCGGTTGTCGTAGAAACCGGTGATGACTTTTTTGCCCATGCGGCAGGTCGCAGGTCGCGCGTTGGCGCGGCACTCTTCGAAGCATTGACAGATGGTATCGAGGAACCAGCGATAGTAGTCCTCGTTGAATTTTCCCGTCCACCAGCTGCGGTGGTAAGCGACGATTGAAGTATGGTCGTGCGTCGCCGAGAGCAGAACGCAGTCACGGTCGATTCCATAGCGCTCGGCGAGCATCGTCTTAACCTCCTCGGCCATGCTTTCCTCAAACTCGAGAACATCGGCGTTGAAGAGAAAAACTTCGCGGTCGTCCTGTTGGAAAAGAATCGCGTTGGCGAAGACGTCGTCATGGACGCCTGTCGCAGGCTCCAGACGGTTGGGGAGGTTACGGTATCCGATTAGATAGATGTCGCCTTGCGGGGTGATCTTGCGGCGTGCATGTCCGATATTCATGCAAGTTCTCCTTTTTGTCGCGCCGCGTTCAAAGCGGCAAGGATGGTTTGGAGGAGGCGCTCATGGGAGCCGGCGGCAAAACCGGAGTTCATGGCCTCATAGGTGATTTTCTCGTACGCATCGGGGGCCGGCAGATACTTCTGCCCTCCGTTGACAAGCGTGGCAAAGAGCACGGGGCAGAATCGGGCGGCGCGCACGGCGGCGCCAAACGAGCTCGAAACCTCGGGCTGGATACCAACGAACTCGGCATTTCCCAGCCGAAGTAAATAGACCCTCGTACGCTGTTCGCCTGCCGCATGAAACTCATAAGTTCGATGCGGGGCCAATGAGCAGAAGTCGGCGCGCGTCTGGGCGGGCAAAAGGACGTCGACCGTGCGAGCATCGACGCCGATGGCATCGTCCTCACGCGCCGCACGGACGGCCTCAATCAACGCATCGCTCATAGCGCGACCCTGTCGATGCAGCATGCGATATCCACTCTCGTGAGCATCTAACGTTTGCTTCGCCCCGGTCGAATCGAACGCAACGGTCACGGCGCGCTCCGCCGGACTCTGATCCCCCGCGGCACCGGGTAGCAGCAACACGACTCCGCCCGATTCGCGCTCGAGAGCCATGGCGGCAAAGCCAAAGAGGTCCCCGCTCACCAAGCGCTTCCCCTGAGAATCGTGCGATCCGTCGAGCACGGAAGACTGGACATCAGCCGTCGCAAGCATGGCAACGAGCCCGCCCTCGGCATCCCTCGCGACAAGTACGGGCATCGCGTGGTCGGCAAACCCCTTGGGGTCTACTCCCAGCCACCAGCCGGCCGGTGTCTCAATGTCGCGGTTAACGTTCACAGGACAGTAGCCCTCCGCCGAGGCGAGCGTGACAGAGCGAATGCCCGCAACCGCCTGCTCAACGGCCGCGCGTGTCGCGGCGATGAGCGCGGCACGATAGCGCTCATTTCGATCGCGGGCATCGGTGTCGGCCAGATGCCCAGGGGTGCGCACGTGAGGCGCAGAAAACGTGTGGGTCGGGACCACCCAAGAAAAGGCGCCGTCGCAATTGGAGACATCCTTGACAACCTCACGCAGATCGACGAGTAGGGCCGGAGCGATCGAGGTAACCTCAAGTGAAAGGATGCAAGCGCGCCGCCCCATCCCTTCGACCACGAAGGCACGGGCAAAGATTTCATGACGGAGTGCGTCGAAACCGTCGAACGGCAATACGTCCTCTAAGTTAATGGCCACCCGGGCGGCTCCGGCCTTCATCTCTCCCTTATCCATGGCGAACGCCCTCCTTTATCTGTCGCTCACTCGATGCCGTACAAGCGCTGTGCCGTGCCGCCAAGCATAAGGTCCTTGTCCGTATCACTTAAATCTGTGGCGCGGACGCAGGCGACACCCTCTGTTAGCCACTCGCGTTTAACGGGATAACTCGTACCAAAGACAATATGGTCTGCACCAAGGACTTCAACCGCACAGGCAAGAAGCGTCTCGCCCCAAGGCTGAGCATGGGACATGTCGAAATAGATGTTGTTCTCAAGACGCTTGGAGACCGTCTCGGTATCGGTCTGGAAGCGACCCGAGGCATCTGAACGCTTGGGACCGTGCGGCAGCAGCATCTCCTTAAACGCAAAATAAGCGCCACCGAGCATGGAGTGGACCATCTTGACGTTGGGATAACGCTCGAAGAAGTCGCTGAAGATTTCACGACCGATTGCCGTGGTCTGGTCGACGCAACGGCCGTAGGAGCGACGCAGGTTGTCGTATGCGAGCAGCGACGTATGCTCGACCGGTACGGGCACATGGTGCACGTAAACGGTGACGCTGCGTTCGTTCAGTCGCTCAAAAAAGTTCGAAAAGATCGGATCGTCAAGATAACGCTTGCCGTAGTGAGCGCAGAGCTGCACGCCCGCGAAACCCTCGTCGAGCCTGCGATCGAGCTCCTCGAGGTTCGCCTCGGTGCCAAAGGGAGGCACGGCGACAAGCGGTATCAAGCGACCGTTCGACGCTTTTGCGTCAGCGGCCATACCGTCGTTGAAGCGCCGGCACATCTCGAGTGACATCCACTCATGGCAGCCGGGGAGTTTGAGAATCGCTTTATCGACCCCCGCCTCGTCCATGTCTGCCAGACGCTTCTCAAGGGTGTAGTCTCCCTCGATATAGTTGAGGCCTGGGAAGCCAGCGGGCTTTTCGATCACAATCTGTCGCTTGCCCGTGGGGCTTACGGTCAGGTAGCCCTCGGTGTCGTAAGCGCGGGGCACCTCGGCCAAAAACTGTTCACAGAGTGTCTCGTCATGGAAGATGCGCTCGTCAAACCAGTAGGAATTTGCATCGATAATCATTGGTGGGGACCGCCTTTCATCTTGTCGAGAACATTCTAAAAAAGCGGACACACGGACATCAATTCCAGTTGAAGCACACTGTATTCCATTTTGGAATATAGTTTTCCGTTCACACGCGATTCCCACTCGCCCAAACGATCGAGACGCCGACAACGCGAGCTTTAACAGAAAACGGGCGACCCGAATCTGTTACGGGCCGCCCGTTAAATGACAGACTATCTATCTCTGTCGTTATGATTGACGGTAATGGTCAAAGAAGTCGGCGAGGTCTTCAAGGGACTCTTTGAGTACTTCCATGCGCGGCAGGTACACGATGCGGAAGTGGTCGGGCTCAGCCCAGTTGAAGCCGCCGCCGCGCGTGATCAGGATCTTCTTCTCGTGCAGCAGGTCAAGGGCGAACTGCTCGTCATCGGTGATGTTGAACTTTTTAACATCCATCTTGGGGAAGATGTAGAACGCCGCACGCGGCTTAACCACCGAGATGCCGTCGATCTTGTTGAGCGCCTCATACACAAAGTTGCGCTGCTCGTAGACACGGCCGCCGGGACGGATGTAGTCGTTGACGGACTGATGGCCACCGAGTGCCGTCTGGACGATCGACTGGGCCGGCACGTTGGAGCACAGGCGCATGTTAGAGAGCATGTTGACGCCCATGATGAAGTCGCTCATGCAGCGCTGGTTGCCCGAAAGCACCATCCAGCCAATACGATAGCCCGCGATCATGTGCGACTTGGAAAGGCCGCTAAAGGTGACGCAGGGCAGGTCGGGGGCGAGCGAGGCAATCGAGACGTGCTCGTAGCCGTCCATGCACAGGCGGTCGTAGATCTCATCGGCAAAGATCATCAGCTGATGCCTGCGTGCAATCTCGACGATGCCCTCGAGCACCTCGCGCGGATAGACGGAACCCGTAGGGTTGTTGGGGTTGATGATGACGAGGGCTTTGGTCGCGCTCGTAATCTTGGACTCCATATCCTCCAAGTCGGGATACCAATCCGCCTGCTCATCGCACAGATAATGTACGGGATGACCGCCGGCAAGGGTTGCGCACGCCGTCCAGAGCGGATAGTCGGGGCTGGGGATCAGAATCTCGTCGCCGTTGTCGAGCAGCGCGTTCATCGAAAGCTGAATGAGCTCGGACACGCCGTTGCCCGTGTAGATATGCTCCATCTGAACGTTGGGCAGGCCTTTGATCTGCGAATACTGCATGATCGCCTTGCGCGCGGAGAACAGGCCACGCGAGTTGGAATAGCCTTCGCAGTCGGGCAGCTGCTGGCGCATGTCCTTGATGACCTCATCGGGCGTGCGGAAACCGAAGGGCGCCGGGTTGCCGATATTGAGCTTGAGGATGCGCTCGCCCTCGTCCTCCATACGGGCGGCCTCGTCGACGACGGGACCGCGCACGTCATACAGGACGTTATCGAGCTTGGTGGATTTAGAAAAAGTACGCATGGTGGTGCTCCTTGCAATTTGAGCTGAGGGATGGGGTTCGGGCTTGGAATCGTTGCGGGGTGATGATGCCTCGCCTTGATCGGCGTCGCCGGCAAGCAGCCAGGTAACATCGACCTCCAAAATACGGGCGAGCAGCTCAGCCACATCGCGCCGCGGGATCGTCTTGCCGCTCACATATTGGCTCATCTGACTCTTGCCGAGTTTTTTGCCGAGCATCTCCGATGCGCGGATTACGTCCGACTGGCGAACGTCGCGATTGGACATAGTCTGTCGCAGGCGATCGCAAAACGTCTCTTGGGCCACAGGAACCTCCTTGCTGGCAAAGTTCAATTTATAGAACACGAATTGAACCAAGGTTCAATTTAGCAAGCAGTATAGCGCCGTACCTCATTCGAAAGTTCAATTTCATAAGAAAATGTACCGGACTCCGAGATTTGCCCAAAGCGGACAATGGCGTGTACGCGTTTAGAGGTATTCAAGGAATCGAGCGGCGGCAAGCGAAACGTCAGCCGTGCGATATATCGCATTGATCTGCCGATGGGGATGTCCCTCGAGTGGTCGCACGGCAACATCGAACTGACAGCGGCGCAAGATGAGCGCGGGAAGAATGCTCACGCCCAGGCCGTCCTCGACCATGGCCATAATCGCATAGTCATCCCAGGTCGACAGCTTGGAGCACACCGTCAGTCCCGCCCGACGGAACAGCGGCGTAATCTCATCATCGGTGCCGCGTTCTAGCAGAATAAACTGCTCGTTGGCTAAATCGGCAAGAGAGACGACCTCCGCCGTGGCAAGCAAAGAATCTGCCGGCACCACGGCCATCAGCTCGTCTTGCGCCAACGGCCGCGACGCCATACCAGCC
>CAJMSL010000117.1 GCA_905216045.1 uncultured bacterium | reverse complement strand
CTTAAGATCATGGGCTGCGAGACCTACGCCGTCGCCCCCGGCACGCTGCTGCCGCCGGCGCCCGAGGTCCTGGGCTGCGACCACGTGACGAGCGACCTCGATTCCGTCTGCCCGCGCAGGACGTCGTCTACATGCTGCGCGTGCAGCAGGAGCGTCTCGAGGGTGCCCCGTTCCCGACCATTCGTGAGTACCACAAGCTCTTCGGCCTGACCAAGGACCGCGAGAAGCTCATGAAGCCCGACGCGATTATCTGCCACCCGGGCCCCATCAACCGCGGCGTCGAGTTCGATTCCTATATGGCCGACCACCCGCAACGCTCCGTCATCCTGGAGCAGGTCTACGCCGGTATCTGCGTGCGTATGGCTATCCTGTATCTGCTGCTTGGAGGTGCCGATAATGGCCTTGCTTCTTAAGAATGCCCACGTCGTCGACCCGTCCGTCGAGCTTGACGGTGTCGTTGACGTCCTGATTGACGGCGACAAGATCGCCGAGGTCGGCGAGAATCTCGCCGTCGAGGGAGCCGGGGTCCGCGACCTTTCTGGCAAGTACCTCGTCCCCGGCCTGGTGGATATGCACGTTCACCTTCGCGAGCCCGGCTACGAGGTCAAAGAGGACATCGAGAGCGGTACCCGCGCAGCTGCCAAGGGCGGCTTTACCGGCGTGTGCTCCATGCCCAACACCGATCCCGTCACCGATAACGGTACCGTCGTGGAGTTCGTCAAGTCCCGCGCTGCCGAGGTCGGTCACTGCCGCGTCTATCCGTCGGGCGCCATGACCCGCGGTCTTAAGGGCGAGGCCATGTCCGAGATGGGCGATATGGTCGCCCACGGCGCCGTCGCCTTCACCGACG
Source organism: uncultured bacterium (assembly GCA_905216045.1). Taxonomy (GTDB): domain Bacteria; phylum Actinomycetota; class Coriobacteriia; order Coriobacteriales; family Coriobacteriaceae; genus Collinsella. The sequence continues at coordinate 5,158 of CAJMSL010000117.1, read as the reverse complement.
ACGGTCGCGGCGTGCAGGGCGCGGGCATGCTCCGTCGTTGCATGGACTACGGCAAGATGTTCGGCAAGGTCTTTATGAGCCACTGCCAGGACGAGGACTTGGTCGGCCACGGCCAGATCAACGAGGGCAAGGTCTCGACCCGTCTGGCCCTCGAGGGCTGGCCGGCTGCCGGCGAGGAGCTCCAGATCGCTCGCGACATCGAGATCGCCAAGCTGACCGGTGCCAAGCTGCACATCCAGCACATCTCCACCGCCCATGGCCTGGAGATCGTGCGTGCCGGTAAGGCCGCTGGCGTTCAGGTCACCTGCGAGGCCACCCCGCACCACATGTTCCTGACCGAGAACGACCTGGACGAGACCTACAACACCTCGCTCAAGGTCAATCCGCCGCTGCGTACCGAGGAGGATGCCGAGGCCATCCGTCAGGGCGTCATCGACGGCACCGTCGACGTTATCGTCACCGATCACGCTCCTCACACCCCGTGGGAGAAGGCCCGTGAGTTCGAGCTTGCGCCCTTTGGTATGATCGGCCTCGAGACCTCGCTGTCGCTCGTACTCACCGAGCTGGTCAACACGGGCGAGATGAGCATGGGCCGCATGGTCGAGCTCATGGCCATCAAGCCGCGTGAGATCCTGGGTCTCGACCAGGTTCAGGTCAAGGCGGGCTCCGTTGCCGACCTGACCGTGTTCGACCCCTCCGCAACCTGGACGGCTGGCGAGGACGGTTACGAGTCGCGCGCCGAGAACTCCGGTTTTGCCGGCCGCACGCTCACCGGTCGTGCCACCGATGTGTTTGTCGGCGGTAAGCAGACGCTTGCCGACGGCTGCATCTGCTAGCATAGCCTTATCGCTTTTGTGCGCGGCGCCCTTGCGGTGCCGCGCTTTCTATTAGTTTGGACCATGCAACCGCATGGGGGATTGGAGCGTCTATGCCCACACCTTCCACTGCACGCATGCACGACTTCGAGGTCGTCTCGAACCGGGAGATTGCCGACGGCATCTTCTCGCTCGTCATCTCGGCCCCCAAGCTTGCAAGTGCGCTCAAGCCCGGTCAGTTTGTGAACATTGCCGTGCCCGGCGATGCGTCCTCGCTGCTTCGCGTGCCTCTGAGCTTCTATCGCGCCGACGCCCAGGCCGGCACCGTCGAGCTGTGGTACGCCGTCGTGGGTGACGATACTCGTCGTCTGTCGCAGATGGCCCCCGGTTCCACCTCTAACCTGCTGGGCCCCGGTGGCCGTGGCTGGATGGTACCCGAGGGCACCAGGAAGGCCCTGCTCGTCGCCGGTGGCATCGGCGTTCCGCCTGTGCTGTGCCTTGCCGGCATGCTTGCCGAGCAGAGTGTTGATGTGGACGTGTGCCTGGGCTTTGGCACCGCTTCCAAGGCCGTGGGCATCGACGAGTTCCGCGCGCTGGGCGCCACGGTTAACGTGTGCACCGACGATGGCACGCTGGGCACGCACGGTTTTTGCACCGACCCGGCAGCCGAGCTGCTCGGCGAGGGCGGCTACGACTACGTCGCCAGCTGCGGTCCCGCCGTCATGATGAAGAAAGTCGCCGCCGCTGCCGCCGAGGCCGGTGCGTACTGCGAGGTGTCGCTCGAGCGCATGATGAGCTGTGGCTTTGGCGCCTGCAACACCTGCAATGTCGAGACGGTCGACGGTATGAAGGGCGCCTGCATGTGCGGCCCCGTGTTCGATGCTTCCAAGGTGGTGGTCTTCTAGTGGGTACCGTGAACATGGCCGTCGATTTCGGCGGCGTCAAGATGCAAAACCCCATCAACACCGCAGCCGGTACCTTTGGCTACGGCTGGCAGTTCCAGAACTTCTTTGATGTTTCCCAACTGGGCGCCATCACCACCAAGGGTTGCGCAGCCGAGCCCTGGCCCGGTAACCCCGCGCCCCGCATGGCCGAGATCCCCGGCGGTATGATCAACTCCGTGGGCCTTCAGAACCCCGGCGTGGCCGCCTTTGCTCGCGAGTCCGGTCCGTGGCTCGAACAGCTGTCCAAGGACGGCTGCCAGGTCATCTGTCAGGTTGCCGGCCACTCCGTTGACGAGTTTGTGCGCGCGCTCGAGATGTATGTCGAGCTATGCCCCTGGGCTGCCGGCTACGAGATCAACGTGAGCTGCCCCAACATCGCCGCCGGCGGTGCCGCCATGGGCTCTACGCCCGAGGGCGCCTCTTCCGTTATGGCTGCCTGCCGCAAGGTGACCGATAAGCCGCTGTTCGTGAAGATGGCGCCGGTCAACGTCGCCGAGATCGCCAAGGCCCTCGAGGCCGCTGGCGCCGACGGCCTTTCGGTCATCAACTCCATCCAGGGCATGGCCATCGACGTCCATACCCGCAAGTCCCGCGTGGCAAAGCCCAAGGGCGGCCTTTCGGGCCCGCTGAGCCACCACATCGCCGTGCGCATGGTCTGGGAGGTCGCCCAGGCCGTCGATATCCCCATCAACGGTGTCGGCGGTGTCATGACCGGCGAGGATGCGGCCGAGTTTATCCTGGCCGGTGCCACCTGCGTGTCGGTTGGCATGGCCAACTTCGTCGATCCGTGCGCTTCGCTCAAGATCGCGCACGAGCTCGAGGCCTGGGCCGAGTCCCAGGGCGTAAAGGACATCAACGAGCTGGTAGGTGCTTTCGAATGCTAGAGACCGATGCCCGCGACCGCGTAATCGTCGCCCTCGACTGCGATCGTGAGCGTGCGCTCGAGCTCGCCCACGAGCTTTCGGGCCATGCCGCCTGGCTTAAGGTTGGTATGACGCTCTATTACGCTGAGGGCCCCGAGATCGTCAAGACCTTTAAGGACCTGGGCTTTAAGGTCTTCCTTGACCTTAAGTTCCATGATATTCCGCATCAGGTTCGCGGTGCCGCCCGTTCGGCCTCGCTTGCCGGTGCCGACCTGCTCTCGGTTCACGGCTTGGGTTCGGGCGCCATGCTCGCTGCCTGCCGCGAGGGTGCCGAGGAGGCGCGCGAGGACCGCGCCAAGCTCGTCGCCATCACCGTGCTCACGAGCATGAATCAGGATGCCTTGAGCGAGATCGGCGTCGAGTCGCCCGTGGCCGAGGAGGCCGCCCGCCTGGCAAAGCTCGCTCAGGCCAACGGCATCGATGGCATTGTGTGCTCGCCGATGGAGGCTCACGACATGCGTGAGCTGCTGGGTCCTGATGCCCTGATCGTGACTCCGGGTGTGCGTCCGGTGGGTGCCGCCTTAGGCGACCAGTCTCGCGTGGCGACGCCTTCCCAGGCTATCGAGCGCGGCGCAAGCCACATTGTGGTGGGCCGTCCCATCACTGGTGCCGACGATCCGGTTGCCGCCTTTGACGCCATCGTCGCCGAGCTGGTCGAAAACGTCGCGTAAAAGATTCCCCTAAGTCACCACTTTTGGGTCTCATTAGCACAAAATAGCCCCTGTGCCTGCGTAAACTTTCCCATCCTTTGTGTGGAATCGCAGGTCAGGGGCTTAACTTTGGGCGCAGTATATTGCACTTTTTGCGGGTATCGTCTAACCTATGGAGCCGCGATTGGGCATTTTGTACGTTCTACGTGCTAAAATGCCAATTATTGAATCAGATATAACCCAACTATTTGGAGGTACGAATGGCACTCCCTCAGCTTACCGATGAGCAGCGCAAGCAGGCTCTTGAGAAGGCTGCTGCCGCACGTCACGCCCGCGCTGAGCTTCGCGAGCAGATCAAGAAGGGCGAGAAGTCCCTCGAGTCCGTGCTCAACTCCGATGACCCCATCGCTTCCCGCATGAAGGTTTCCACCCTCATCGAGTCTCTCCCTGGTTATGGCAAGGCCAAGGCCGCCAAGATCATGGAGGAGCTCGGTATCTCCGCTACCCGTCGCGTCCAGGGCCTCGGCGTCCGTCAGCGCGAGCAGCTCCTCGAGCAGCTGACCAAATAAGTGAGCGCTCAGGATTCCAAGCTCTTTGTGATTTCTGGACCGTCAGGCGCAGGCAAGGGTACGCTCGTCACTCGTGTGCGCGAGCGCCGCTCGAACCTGGGCCTGACGGTTTCGGCTACCACGCGAGCACCACGCAAAGGTGAGGTCGACGGCGTCAACTACTTTTTTCTGACGCGCGAGGAGTTCGACCGCCGCGTGGCAAACGGTGAGTTTGTTGAGTGGGCCGAGGTCCACGGTAACTGCTACGGCACGTTGGTGAGCGAGGTCCAGTCCAAGCTCGCCTCTGGTTCGTCTCTCATCTTGGAGATCGATGTCCAGGGTGCCCTGCAGGTGAAGGAGCGTTTCCCCGAGGCCGTGCTGATCTTTATCAAGCCACCTTCGCTCGAGGTGCTTCGCGAGCGTCTAGTCGGTCGCGGTACCGAGACGCCCGAGACGATTGAGCTGCGTATGGCAAACGCCGCCGATGAGCTTGCCCTTGCCGACCGCTACGACGACGTCGTGGTGAATGACGATCTCGACCGCGCGACCGATGAGCTCGTTCGCGTTCTCGATATGCATGAAAGGATCTGAGGTCCGTGTCCGTTGTAAAGCCTTGCATTGACGATCTTCTGGAGAAGACCGATCACAACCGCTTCCTGCTCGCTTCGCTTGCTTCCAAGCGCGCCTGCGACATCAATAGCATGCTGCGTGGCCAGCACAACCGCGTGCTTGCCGTCCAGGATGTCGATGACATCACCATCGGGCTTTCCGGTGCCGATACCATTTCGATGGCTATGGATGAGATTGTCGACGGCGACATCTCTTACGACGAGGCCCGTTATGAGAAGGCGCTCGGCCACAAGGTTGCTGAAGCCTAAATGGCGGCTCGCGTCTGCCTGGTCCACTATCACGAGGTTGGACTGAAGGGTAAGAACCGCGCACATTTCGAGCATATCCTCATGGATAACATCAAGGCGGCCTTGGCCGCCTTTTCCGTGAATGCCGTGTCTCGAATTTCCGGTTATATCCTCGTGACCTTTAACGAGCATCAGGTCGACGAGGCGGCGCGTGTCATTCGCACCGTTCCCGGCGTTGCTCGTGTGTCTTTGGCGTATCACACCAACCGCGACCCGCAGGAGTACTGCGCCGCCGCCGTGAAGGCGCTGCGCGAGTTTGGTTCCTTCGATTCGTTTAAGGTGCACGCCAAGCGCTCCAATACTGACTATGAGCTCACCTCGATTGACATCAATCGTCAGGTGGGCGAGGTGTTGTGCGAGG
>CAJMSL010000116.1 GCA_905216045.1 uncultured bacterium | reverse complement strand
CTCTATTGGGATAGGCATCCCTTCGAGGCCGAGCGCAAAATGGTTTCTAAAAATCACCTTGCCATATTGTAGCGTCAGTACGCAAAAAGGCTCGCCGCTCGATGTGCGCTGCGAGCCTTTTTGCATGTCCGAGGACGCGCTGGGAAGTTACCCCATGCGGCCAGCGGACAACTATGTAGCCTCAGACTAGAACATGCCCAAGAAACCATGCACAAACAGCGCGGCCAGAGCGGCACCGACAAACGGAGCGATGCCAGGAACAAGCAGGCCGTACTTCCAGTTGTTGTCAGCCTTGTTCTTAATCGGCAGCACCTGATAGGCCATGCGAGGACCAAGGTCACGGGCCTGGTTCATGGCGAAGCCAGTGATACCTCCCATGCCCATGCCAACAGCCCAAACGATCAGACCGACGCAGATAGCGAGCATCAGGACGTTCTCGCCAGCACGGTTAGCAGCAGCAAGGATGGCGCTGATGAACACAAAGGTGCAGATAGCCTCGCAGAAGAAGTTGCGGGCATAGTTGGTGCCCTCGGTGGTGGGGTTGGTCGAGAAGATGTTGCGCTGGGCAATAGGGTCGACGACGCCGTCGGAAGCCTTGAACTCATCGGCATACATCAACCACGCGATCACGGCGCCCACAAAGCCGCCGAGCATATCGGCAATCATGAAGGGGATGCAGCTGCTCCACGGCACCAGGCCCACGATGCACTGGGCAAGCACCATGGCGGGGTTCATGCACACGGCGCCGCCAAAGATAAACAAGGCGACCGAGATGCCAAAAGACCAAGTGGTGATGGCAAACATATGGCCGGAGCCCTGATACTTGGTACCCTTAAGCACGGTATCGCAGTGCACGCCCACGCCAAAGATGATCATGAGGGCCGTTGCGCCGAATTCGCAGAGGAGTTTGGTAAGCATAAAACCTTATCTTTCTTGTCGGTTATAAACGATTCGTTTAGGCCGCGTACTAGTGCTGTGCGACGACAACGCCCAGGCCATCGGGAATGACGGCCACCTTGGCATCGGCACCCTTCATCTCAAAGGCGAGCTTGAGCGCCTCATCGAGAGTGTTGACCGGCGTCATGTGCATATCCTTGATCATCTGGTGATCGCACAGGTCGGTAACCATGATCACAGGATGATGCGCCAGGATGCGGGCAAAAATCTGGCTCGTCCACTGGTCGGGCAGGGTCTCGTCCTTAGGACGGTCGATGCAGGCGCGCTCAAACTCTGCCGGATCGTTGTCAGCGATGTTGTGATAGAAGCCTTCGCCACCGTGACCGTCGGCACAGCCGGCGACGTCGATGATCACACCGCCCTCGGGAAGCGTAGCCTCAGCAGAGCACATACCCTTCACGGCCTGGTAGATGTTCTGGTCGAGCGGGTAGCCGCCGTTGGTGGTGATGGCAATCTCGCACTCGACGGGCTCAACGCCTGCAAGGCTCTTCACAAACTCGCAGCCAGCCTCGTGCGCCTTGTGAATGTCGCCGGCAAAGGAGCCAATAACCTCGTGCTTGCCGTTGAGTACCACGTTAAGCACAAAGGCAAGGTGAGCCATCTCGGCAGCGGCAAACATGTCCTCGCTCACGTGGTTGTGGCACAGGTTGCCGGCACGCGAGTGGGAATCATTCACAAACTGACCGTTGTGGTTATACATGATGGTCTTGTAGCTGGCGATGCCAGGCAGGACGGACTTGCGGCTGCCAGAGAAACCGGCAAAGAAGTGCGGCTCAATAAAGCCCTCGGCAAGCAGCAGATCGCAATCGGCGGCAATCTTGTTGATGATGCACTCGCCGCCAGAAGGCAGGGTGCCGATCTTTTTCATCATGCTGTCATCGGTCGCGACGTGCATAACGATTTCCTCGTTGGCAACGATCTCCTCGCCATACTTGTTGACGAGCTCCTCGTGTGTCGACGGACGATGCATACCCGTAGCAACCAGAATGCGAACGCGCGCCTCAGGCGCAGCGGAGTGGATGTGATGCAGCAGAATAGGCATCGTCACACGCGAGGGAACGGGACGCGTATGATCGGAGCTAATGATGACGATATCCTTCTTGCCAGCACAAAGCTCCTCGAGCGACGGCGAGCCATAAGGGTTGGCAAGCGACTCCTCTACCAGCTCTTCCTGCGATTTCGTGGTCTTAAACTCGTTTTGATGACCTTCCATCACACCCGCGAAGTTCTTATCCTCGAGCTCCAGATGCAACGTCTTGTGGTCAAACGGCAGTTCACATTCAAACAATGACGAGCGCCCTCTTCCTTTTCAACTGACACACTAGATAAACCGTTGGAAGGATACGCCGCTCACCGAAAAACACCACCGTCCACCGACTCATTAACACAACGTTCATATTTGCCCCACAACAAAACGGCCGCGACCCCAAACGGGACCGCAGCCGCCTGTCAAAGACACTATAGACAGGATGATTTACGCAGCGCCGAGGCAAACATCTAGTCCGAGACGTACGCACGTAAGCCATTTTGCATAAATTCGTTAATTAATTGCATAAGATGGCGCATGGATTTCTGGCCATAACTGGGTAGTACCCTCCGGAGCGTGCATTTTTGCGAGTATTCAGCATCGCGGGATAAGATTTTGGTGCCAAAAATCTTTCAAAAGGTAGATAGTCCTCATGACTCGACCCATCTGGAAAGCATGCGGCGAGAACCCAGCCATATATGAACATCGACAAAGCCCAATCGTCATGCAAAAGCATCACCAGGAGCCGCGAACGTCACCCATAGCCTTATGCACCAATCTTTGGCTGCTGAAAACTCCGTTTTTTGCACGTCGCCCCAAGCACCACCCTCACCCAGCGGCTGATCCGCCGAAGACCGGACATCGCAGGGCCCGCCATCAGTTTACTTTTAGGCACACTCCGCAGGACGCAAGAAGCCCTCGCCGCACTCCACGCTATGCGCGAAGCGCGCCTTATTCCCTTTAGCTTTAATCCCAGAAGACCGAGGACGAAGGGATCCGATGGGTTTCCCTCTGAATGCACTCCGCAGCACGAAGCCCCCTTATCCGCAGCTCCAAAGGAGCAGGATAAGGGGGCTTCAAGTGCGAGGACGCATTCAGAGGGAAACCCATCGGGTCCCGGTGAGAGCCACAGGGCTATCGATTACCCCGTGTTCTGCAAACCTGCCGAGACGCCGGTCACAGTCGAAAGAATCAGGCTCATGTACTCGGCCTTCTTCTCCTCGGCCATCTCGTCCTGGTTCATACGCACCTCGCGAAGGGCGCGGACCTGGGCGATGGACAGAGCGTCGACGTAGGGGTTACGCACGCGAACGGCGCAGCCGAGCACGCGACGACGCTGCAGCGGCCACTCATCACCGACGATGGCAAGGACCCACTTACGGGTGAGCTGCATCTCGGTAAAGACCTTCTTGGACAGATCATCGCGGTCGCCCAGATGCAGATACATCTTGGCGATGCGCTGATCGGTCTTAGCAATCGACATCTCGATGTTGTCGATAAAGGTGCGGAAGAACGGCCACTCCTGGTAGGCAGCCTTGAGCTGGTCAAGATCGCCAAGCTGCTCGCAGGCGGTGCCCAGACCGTACCAAGCGGCCAGGTTAATGCGCGCCTGGCTCCAGCTGAAGATCCACGGGATGGTACGCAGGTCATCGAGCGACTTGGCGCCCAGACCGCGCTTGGCGGGACGCGAGCCGATCGGCAGCAGACCGACCTCGGTCAGCGGCGTCACGGTCGAGAACCACGGTGTAAAGTCCTCGGTGTTCAGCAGGTCCAGATAGCGTTCGTGGCTTGCAGTGTTGAGCTTCTCGGCCATATCCCAGAACTTCTGCGTGGTCTCGGTGTTGGTCTTCTCGACACTCGGGGCCGACTGCAAAAGCGTTGCGGCGGCAACGGACTCAACATGGCGCTGAGCCAGCGTGCGGTTGCCGTAACGGGCAAAGATGACTTCGCCCTGCTCGGTAAGCTTAAAGAAGCAGTTGACCGAACCCTTGGGCTGCGCCAGCACGGCCTTGTTGGCCGGGCCGCCGCCACGGCCCACGGCACCGCCGCGACCGTGCATGAGCACCAGGTCGATATCGTTCTTCTCTGCCCACTTGGCGATGCGCTCCTGCGCGGAGTGCAGCGCGAGCATGGCCGTGGTAGGACCGGCATCCTTGGAAGAGTCGGAATAGCCCAGCATGACCTCCATGCGGCGGTTGGTCTGGGCAAGGCGCTTTTGCACCACGGGCAGCGTAAGCATCTGATCGAGCACGTCGACGCAGCCCTCGAGGTCCTCGAGCTGCTCGAACAACGGGATCACGTCGAGCTCGGGGACATCCTCCTCGTGTGCAAAGGACAGGTGCGCCAGCTCAAAGACGTCGGCCACATGCTGAGCGCTCTTGGTAAACGAGATGATGTAGCGGTGCGCCATCTTCTTGCCGTAGCGCTTTTGGATGGAGCCGATAGCGCGGAAGGTATCGATGACCTCGCGCGTCATGGGCTGCAGGTCGCCATGGATACCGTTCTCGTGGATATCCTTAAGGGCGCGGGCATGCACCACGGAGTGCTGACGAAACTCCATCTCGACCATATGGAAGCCGAAGGACTCGACCTGCCAGATGATGGTTTGGACCGGGCCGTAGGCAGCACGGACGGCACCGCAGGCGGCCAGCGAACGCTGGACGACGCGCAGGTCATCCAGGAACTCGTCGGCGCTGTGGTACATGGTGTCGGTGATACGACGGACGGTGGCGTTCAGGCGGTCGGCCATGACGAGCATGACGGCGCGATGCGGCTCGTGCTCGGAGATCAGCTCGGCGCGGGCCGTGTAACGAGGGCTCATCTCGACCTGATGGTTCCACAGGTTAATGAGCTCGGCCGACGGCTTGCTGTAGGTAGCCTCGAGCGTGAGGTTGCGGCCGATGTGGCGGCACTTGTCCTCGAGCTTGAGCACCATGTGCGTAAAGTACTTGGCGGCGACCTCACGGCTCACCTTGGCGGTGACGTTGGGGTTACCGTCGCGGTCGGAACCGATCCAGCTGCCGGGATGGAAGAACGCCGGGCACAGCGGCGGCACAGTACCGGCCTTGTCGCCCAGCACCCAATCGTCAAAACGACGATAGATAACGGGGATAACGTCGAACAGCGTGTTATCGAAGATGTCGATGATGGTATCGGCTTCCTCGACCGGCGTGGGCTTCTTGAGCGCGATGGGACTCGTACGCACCAGGGCGTCGATCTCCTGCAGCATATGGCGCTCGTTCTCCACCAGGTCGGAGCCGCCCAGACGCGGACGCTCCTCCAGCAGGTTGGAGATACGGCGGATCTTGCCCTCGACGGCCTTACGACGGGCCTCGGTGGGATGTGCGGTAAAGACAGGGTGGAACTCGAGCTTGTCGAGCAGCTCGTTGGCACCCTCGACACCCAGCTCATTCACCAGCTGGTGATAGGCAACGGTAAGCTCGTTGGCAGGATCGACCTCGGTATCGGTCGACGCACCGGCCTCGCGCTCGCGCAGCTGCGCCACACGGTAGTTCTCCTCCGACAGGTTTGCCAGATGGAAAAAGCTCGTAAAGGCGCGAACGATGACCTGCTGCTTATCGAGCGGCAGGCTGTCGATCAAATCGACGACCTCACGAAATGCCACGGCAGTGGGCTCGTCGGCGGTGGGCACGCCCTGCTCGTCGACGGCTTCGTCGGCAGCGCAGGTACCGGGGTTGCCGGCATTGACCACAATCTCGGCTGTCAAAATCTTGTCGAACAGGTCCGCGATCTCGGGATCATACTCGCTAAGCACACGGCGCTCCAGGCGCAAGAACAGCGCCAGATTGTCGCGCAGCTCCTCGGGGATCTCGATCTCGGCGAGACGCTCCCTGGACTCGGCATTCGAGCCGATTCGGTTAACGAGGCGGTTGACCACGGCAGCGACGCGCGCCGCGGCTTCGGGTACAGACTGGTTGCTTAGGTTCTCAGCCACGTTTCCTCCCATTCCTCCTTCTATGCACGTAACATGCGGTATTCATTATAGGCGCTTGAGAAATACTTTCGACACTGATTGCGCTTTACCACACAAAAGTATTTTCTGCATTGCAAAGGTTTTTGCCCTAAATGGTCGTATT
>CAJMSL010000115.1 GCA_905216045.1 uncultured bacterium | reverse complement strand
CCAGGAGTGCATCGCCGTTTTGAAGGAGTTCTTCCCGGGAGAAAGCGATTATATCGACACGATCACTCCCCATGTGTCCGGATCCGTGACGGTGTCCACCCTCCACGGCTGCCCCCCCGACGAGATCGAGCGCATCGCCACCTATCTCATCACCGAAAAGAACCTGAACACCTACGTCAAGTGCAAGGCCCTGCTCCAGGAGATGCGCGCCTATCTGAAGGCTGAGAACTTCGACCAGCCCTTCACCCCGAGCGACCTGAACACCGAGACCAACGGCCTCAAGGTGTCCATCACCTACGCCAAGGACGCTCTTGCCACCGACCCGGTAACCCCGGATCAGCCTGGTACTCCTGAGCAGCCCGGTACTCCTGAGCAGCCCGGTACTCCTGAGCAGCCCGGTACCCCCGAGCAGCCCGCTAAGCCCGAGCAGCCCACCACCAAGCCCGAGAAGCCTGGCAAGTCGGACACCACGACCACGGTAACCACCAACAAGACGAACACCAAGGGCGGCCTGCCCACCACCGGTGATCGTTTTGATGGCCGCATGGTGGCCGCATTCGCCATCGCTGGCGTTGCCGTCATCTCCGCGGGCGGTTACTTCCTCTACCGTCGCAATAAGGAGTAACGTCTTAGCTGAGCGGACAAGGCAGCAATGGCAGTCTCGCCCGCTCAGCCCGCTCTTTTGACCGGCGGGAAACCCGCCTGAAATCTTTTTAAAAAAGATTTCCCCGCACACACTTCGCTGTGCTATAGTGCAGCGCAACAGCAACTAGGTGCGACCGCGCCACGGCATCACGAAAGGAGCCACCAACATGAAGAACACGATGAAGTCTCTCAACAACTGGTGGTGGCGTGATGCGAATACGATCGGTCGACAGTGAGTCCCTCACGCCTGTTTTTGCGCTCTAGGTGATTGGAAGGCCTCCGGTTTCGACCGGGGGCCTTTTTCTATCTCGAGCCCGATCGCATTCGCATCACGCGCCTCCACATTTCTCTTGCACCCCCATTCCGAAAGGATTTTCACCATGTCTCAGAACACCACCGCCGCCCAGCCCCGCACCGTCCAGACCGCCGACCGCGGCAAACTCGACGTCCGCGCCCTCGTCCTGCTCGCCATCCTGCTCGCTGCCGGCTTCATCCTCAACTTCACCGTCGGCAAGGCCATCTCGGGCATCTCGGGCGGCATGATCAGCCCCGAGTTCATCATCTCGGCCTTCTGCCTCACCATCCTGGTCGTTCGCCCCAACATCGGCCAGGCGCTCGTTATTGGCCTCATCTCGGCTGCCGTGATCCAGATCACCACCACTTCGCCGTTCGTCGATTTTGCCGCCGAGGGCATCGCCGCCATGCTCATGGCCGGCATCGTCAACGCCGCTGGCAAGAACGGTCAGGTCAAGCCCGCGATCGCCATTGTCGCAACCTTCCTGACCACCTTTGTCTCCGGCGTCATCTTCATGGTCATCAAGATGGCAATGCTCGGCGTGGTCGGCGAGCTCGCCGCCGCCATGTTGCCCGTCGTCGCCATGACCGCCGTCTTTAACGCCATTCTGGTCGGCGCCCTCTACCTGCCTATCCAGAAGGCCCTGAAGCTCAACTAACCCACAGTGCCCCATCGGTAAAGACTGTCCCAAACGACTAGCTTTTGGGGACGTTCTTAAACGACTAGTCATGTAAGAACATCCCCAATGACTATGAAAGGTATCCATGGAAACGATCATCAACGTCGACGATGTCTCGTTCTCCTATGGCACGCAAGCCGAGCAGGCGCTCAGCCACGTTTCGCTCAGCGTGAACAAGGGAGATTTCATCGGCATCATCGGGCCCTCGGGCGCCGGTAAGTCCACACTTGCCGCCTGTCTGTCGGGCGCCGTACCTCACCACTACACCGGCGCCTTTTATGGCTCCGTGTTAGTTGACGGCCACGACACCTGCGAGGTCTCGCTGACCGACGTGTCGCAAATCGTCGGCAGTGTGCTGCAGGATATCGACACGCAGATGGTCGCCTCGGTCGTCGAGGACGAGATGCTCTTTGGCCTCGAGAACTTTGGCGTTCCCCACGACCAGATCGAGCGGCGCGTGAGCGAAACGCTCGAGACCGTCGGCATCAGCGACCTGCGCGACCGCGAAATCGCCACCCTCTCGGGCGGACAGAAGCAAAAGGTAGCCATCGCCGCCATCCTCGCCATGCGTCCGCGCGTCTTGGTTCTCGACGAGCCCACCGCGGCACTCGACCCCGCTAGCTCCACGTTGGTCTTCGAGACGCTGCGTGAGGCAAACCGCGCACTTGGAATCACCATCGTCGTCGTTGAACAAAAAGTCGCCCTGCTCTCGGAGTACTGCAACCGCGTGTTCGTGCTCAACCATGGCGAAATCGCGCTGCAGGGCGAGCCACACGAGGTCTTCGCGCATACCGACGAGCTCCGTGCCATCGGCGTCGACTGCCCTCGCGTCACGCGTATCTTCAATAGCCTCCAAACCGATGGCCTGGTAAGCGGTACCCCCTGCTTGGATGTCGATGAGGCTGAGCGCCTGATTTCGGGCATCGTCGACCCCGCACACGCGGCCATCGAAGCCCAGGCACCCGCCGGTTCCCCGCATGCACCGTCGTTGCGTCCTCATGCCAAGGACGCCGAACCCGTACTCACCTTCGACCATGTTGAGTTTGCCTACCCCAATGGCGGCGCCGCCGTACACGACCTTAGCCTGACGCTCTATCCTGGCGAGCTCGTGGGCATCGTCGGCCAAAACGGCGCCGGCAAGACCACGCTCACCAAGCTGCTCACGGGCCTGCTTAAGCCCGCCTCGGGCAGCGTGCGCGTCACGGGACTGGATACCGCAGCCGTTCCCACGAGCCGTATCGCCCGCGAAGTCGCAACCCTCTTCCAAAACCCCGACCGTCAGATCTGCAAGGACACCGTGCTCGACGAGGTCGCCTTTGGCTTGGAACTGGACGGCATGGACCGCGCCGAGGCTCTGCGTCGCGCCCAGCTGGTCATCGACCGCTTTGGTCTGCCCGCCGACGAGGCACCGTTCTCGCTTTCGCGCGGCCAGCGACAAATGGTGGCGCTTGCCTCCGTCGTAGTGGTTGAGCCCAAGATCGTCGTGCTCGACGAGCCCACGAGCGGCCTTGATTACCGCGAGTGCATGACTGTCATGGAAACGGTGCGCACCATGGCCGAGCGTGGTTGCGCCGTTATCATGGTCTGCCACGATATGGAAGTCGTCTCGGATTTTGCCGAGCGCATTGTGGTAATGGCCGACGGTCGCATCCTCGACCGCGGCCGCACGCACGAGCTATTCTCGAACATCGATCTCATGCGGCGTGCCTACGTGGAGCCTCCCCAGGTTATTGAACTCTCGCGCCGTCTGGCATCTTCCGTCTCGCCCGCTTTTGCGCAGGTGAGCGAGGTCACCGATGTCGTTCGAATTACCAAGGAGATGGTCCACCGTGGTTAACGTCATCGACTACATGCCGGGCGATACGCTGCTGCATCGCCTGAATCCCGTCGTCAAACTGGGCCTCGCCGCCGCCATCATCGTCGGCATCTTCTTGTCCGACACCTACGTGGCGCTGCTGGGCTTTTTGGCACTCACCCTTGCGCTGGGTGCCTATGCCGGCGTCGTCGACCGTCTGCTCTCGCTGCTCAAGTTGCTGATTCCGCTCGCGCTTATCATGCTGGTGCTCCAGCTGGCCTTTATGCGCGATGGCAACGTAGTATGGGGCTTTATCACCGACACGGGCCTCATCACGGGATCGAAGGCCTGCCTGCGCCTGCTGGGTGTGGCGTTACCACTCATCCTCATGCTCATGGTGACCAAGCTCAACGACCTTGCCAACGCCTGCGTCGAGGTGCTGCACGTACCGTATCGCTATGCCTTCACCTTTACCACGGCGCTGCGCTTTGTGCCGGTGTTTGGTCAGGAGATGAACGCCATCATGGAGGCGCAGACCGCACGCGGCGTCGAGTACGACACCAAGAACCCCATCAAGAAGCTTAAGCTCATGCTGCCACTGTGCGTGCCACTGCTCATCTCGAGCGTGGGCAAGACCGATGCCACAGCCTTGGCGGCAGAACAGCGCGGCTTCTATCTGCGTACGCGCGCCAGCTCGTACAAGCGCTACCCCATCAAGGGTCTGGACATCGCCGTGCTCATCGTCAGCATCGCCCTCATCGCCATCGGCTTCCTGTTCTAGTTCACCACCGACAGCAACCGCCCAACGCAAAAGGCCTCAGCTCGCACCAAACGAGCCGAGGCCTTTACTGTTTCACAGATAAAACCTACCAAAATAAACCTGTCCCTTTTTGGCGGGTCGGCAGCTAGAGGCGGTAGGGGGCGCCGCTGCGGATGATGGATTCGCGCACCAGGACGTCCATGGCGTCGAGGGTGATCTCAGGCATCTCTCGGTACTTCTGCAGCACCGAGAGCTCGGTGCAGGCCAGAATGACGCGGTCGCAGCCGCTACGGGCGAACTCCCACATCACGCGGTCGAACTTATCCATATCGGGCTCACGTCCGGCCTTCACATCATCGTAGATAAGCGACATCACATCGTTCTGACGTTTCTCGCTGGGATAGACGACCTCAACACCCGCAGCCTTACATTCGCGGCCGTAGACGCCCGCGCCCACGGTGCCATCGGTGCCCATGATGCCGATCTTATGCACCGGCTCGGCCGGCATACTCAGGTTGGGGTCGAACTCGCACTCCCCCATCACCGCACCCGCAAGGGCATAGCGCACCGACTCACGCGGCATGTGGATAATCGGCACCTTCGTAAACGACTGGATCTGGTCGTAGAAGTAGTGCGACGTGTTGCAGGGAATGGCAATGTGTGCACAGCCCAGCGACTCGAGTGCCTGGGCGCACTCTTTCATGGTCGCCAGCAGCTTGGCATGCTCGCCGGTCTTAATGGCCAGCGTGCGGTCGGGCATGGTCGACTTGGAGAGTACCACCATGTCGATATGTTCCTGATCGCAGGCAGCAGCCGTATGACGCACCACCTGGTCGTAGTAATACGACGTGGCCTCGGCGCCCATGCCGCCGATAACTCCCAGCTTTTCCATCGCCGCCTCCTTGGTGACGCTTGCGCAATTGCGCGTATCATACCCGCGCCCGCCCGATGCAAACCGGACGGGCGCCGCGCTCATCTACTTGTAATACGTCTTGAACAGCTTAAAGTGGCGCAGCTTGGTGTGCCACATGCGCAGCCAGCGGTTAAAGACAAAGTCGCCCTTCATAAACGAAGGGTCGGCGCCCTTGCCTTCCTTGTCCAGGCGATGCACCTTAGCGCGCAGCTCGGGATCCTTGACGTACTTGTCGACGACGCCCACTGGGACGACCATCCACAGCGCCTCGTCCTGCGCCGTCACAAACTCCGGCTCAAACGGGCGGTTGAACACATACTCGTCCACCACATACTTGGCAACGTTAAAGCCACTGTTAGTGACATAGTAGTTGCTGCGGCCCTGGCGCGTGTTGAAATCGAAGAACTTAAACGAGCCGTCGCGCTCGTCGTACTTAACGTCAAAGTTGGAATAGCCCACAAAGTGAAGGTCCTCGAGTAGCTTGCGCACGCCGCCCATGAGCTCGTCATTGGGCTCGGGGATGATACAGGCGTGGTTGCCGACGCCGTGAGGCTGATGCTCCTCGAGCAGCACATGGCCCAGGCACATCATGCGCACCTTGCCGTTGCGGTCGGAATAGCTGGTGAGCACGCGCATGTACTCGTCGTTGCCGGGCACGCGATCCTGCAAGATCAGGTCGTCAGTGTAGCCGCTGGCATACGAATCGCGAATGACCTGTTCCAGCTCGGCGCGGTCGGCAATCTCATAGGCCTTCTTCTGGCCCTCGAACTCGTGCTGCCACCACATGATGCCGTCAGAAGGCTTCAGAATCATCGGGTAGGTAAAATCAATCTGGTCGAGCACTTCGGCAGGCGCCTCACCCTGGGCGTTCAGCATCGCCATGGTGAAGGTAAAGGTATGCGGATAAGGCACGCCATGCTTCTCGCACAGCTCGTAGAAGATCTCCTTCTTCTGGCACTGCTCGAGCATGCTGTAGGGCGCGTAGGGAGCGACGATGTTATCCGCCAACTCATGGGCATCCTTGGCCTGAGCCACGAGGGC
>CAJMSL010000114.1 GCA_905216045.1 uncultured bacterium | reverse complement strand
GGTTTTTTTGCGGGCTTTGTTCTCCCCTCCAATTTTCATTACTTTCTGTTTCTTCCTTTTGTCCGTTCCTTTTTTTTCTATCAAATAAACCCCCCGCCCTCAGCCCCGGAGACCCTCCCGGATGGCCCCGAAAAATTTTTTCAAAAAAGTTGTTGCGCGCCGGACAGACTTCTGTGTATACTAATCCCCGCAGCGCACGCGAGCGGAAACAAACGCGAACGTCTGCCTGGGGAGTTAGCTCAGTTTGGTTAGAGCGCCGGCCTGTCACGTCGGAGGTCGCGGGTTCGAGCCCCGTACTTCCCGCCAACGCAATTAAAGCCACGTCTTCGGACGTGGCTTTTTGCGTTTGATGCACTTTGTTTCGATAGAACGATCGCCCTGGTGCATCTTCGCCCAGAATCCCCGCGCCTTCGGGAACGCAAGTAAAATCTAATAAGTATATCTGTCTGAACAACAGCTTTGTTGCGCAACACCTGTTCTACGAGGCAGGGGGTTAGGTTATACTAAATTGCACTGTGCGCCGCATCTGATGCATTTCGCTCCAAGCGCGGCACTCAGTGGATATCCGATTTACCATTTGGATGTCCTGGCGGTCATTTAGCGTCTCGACACAAGCTCGGCCCCGGAGCTCGTTCGAGCTGTTCGTATTCCTTGAAAGGGGAAAAATGGACATATCGAGGAAGACTGATTACGCCCTTCGTATGCTGGCGATGCTTGCTGAGGATCCGGAGCGTTTGCTTTCTGTTCGCACCGCTGCCGAAGAGGTCAATGTCCCGTATTCGTTTGCCCGTTCGATTCAGCATGGTTTGGTCCAGGCCGGTATTGTGGAGAGCCTGCGTGGCGTCCACGGTGGCATGCGTCTCAAGGTCAGTCCGGACGACGTCACTATCCGCCAGGTCGTCGAGGCCGTTCAGGGCCCTATGGTTATGAACGACTGCACCGCCCCCGATGGTGACTGTGCGCGCATGGGCGCGTGCTGCTATCATCCCCTGTGGGCCGGAGCCCAGGCGTTGATGCGCGACTACCTCGATTCCGTTTCGCTCGGCGATATCGTCGCCCATCGCCAGTTTCCGGCTGTCGATCCCAAGTTCGCCGATCGCGATGCGTTTCCCGAGTACGCTGCCTGCGCGTACGCTTGCCGGGAGGAATAGCGCCGCATAAGGAGTATAGCTATGATTCAGGACCCCTTTCGTTCGATGATTCGTTCGGAAGGGGTCTTGCGTTATCGCGACCTTCCGTGGCGCCGAACGCGCGACCCGTATATCATCTGGCTCTCCGAGGTCATGCTGCAGCAGACGCAGGTGCCGCGCGTGGAGACGCGTATGCCGGCGTGGCTCGATCGCTTTCCGACTGTTCAGGCGCTCGCTCAGGCTGTCCCTTCCGATGTCTTGGATGCGTGGCAGGGGATGGGCTATAATCGCCGCGCCTTGGCGCTGCACAGGGCTGCACAGTGCGTTGTAGAGGACTGGGATGGGGAGTTTCCGCGCGAGACGCGTGACTTGGTCGCTCTGCCCGGCATTGGCCCGGCAACGGCGCAGGGCATCCGTTCGTTTGCATTCGATCTTCCGGGCGTGTATTTGGAGACCAATGTGCGCACGGTCTTTTTGCATCATTTCTTTCCCGATGTGCCGGCCGTTCCCGATCGCGAACTGGTGCCGCTGATCCAAGCTGCCTGTCCGGCGGCCCCCGGTGCGGCGGCGGACGAGATCGCGCCCTTTGCCGCGCCTCAAGACGATGCCGACACGCCGCGCGCGTGGTATTACGCATTGCTGGATTACGGCGCGTATCTTAAAAAGACACTGCCCAATCCGTCCAGGCGGTCGGCGGGCTATAGTCGTCAGTCCAAGTTTGAGGGCTCGCGCCGCCAAAAGCGCGCGCATATCGTGCGTATGTTGTTGGCAGCGCGCGATGGGCAGCCGGCGGGGATTACGCTTGCTGATGCCGTGGTGGGCGTTAACGAGATGGAAGCGGCAGCCGGTCGCGGGCCGGTCGAGTGCGACTTGATCGCGGACATTCTAGCTGACCTGGAGCGCGAGGGCTTTTGCCGAGCCGAGGGCGATTGCTGGTTGAGTGTGTAGCCCGCTCAAAGCTGAAGAACGGGATTGTAAGGTTTAAATTCGCGGCTTGAGGGCATCCTAAAGACAAGGTCGCTCAAAGCCTATGGGCGGCACGTGTTGAAGGGAAGTACACCTATGGATTTTGAGAACTCTCAGACCAAGAAGAACCTCGAGACTGCTTTTGCCGGTGAGTCCCAGGCACACACCAAGTATCGCTACTATGCATCCAAGGCCAAAAAGGACGGCTACGTTCAGATCTCGAATATCTTTGCCGAGACGGCAGGCAACGAGTCCGAGCACGCCAAGCTGTGGTTTAAGTATCTGCACGACGGCGCCGTTCCGGGCACTCTGGACAACCTGCGTGACGCCGCCGCGGGCGAGAACTACGAGTGGACCACGATGTACGACGAGTTCGCCAAGACCGCCGAGGAGGAGGGTTTTGCCGAGATCGCCGAGAAGTTCCGTGGCGTCGCCGCCGTCGAGAAGGCCCACGAGGAGCGCTACAACAAACTCGTCGAGCGCATCGAGTCGGGCGAGGTGTTTGAGCGTGAGGGCGTGAAGGTGTGGAAGTGCCTGAACTGCGGGCACCTGCACGTTGGTGCCGAGGCGCCTGAGGTGTGCCCGGTGTGTAACCACCCGAAGGCGTACTTTGAGGAGCAGGTGGTGAACTACTAGCGCGTGGCGCTGGCATGAGCTGGGCCGGGAGGGCGGGATTACCTTCCCTCCCCGCTCACGGCTCCGCAGGGTCGCGTTGAGGGAAGGTAATCCCGCCCTCCCGGCCCGCTTTGGGTCGTCGCGTGCTCGCTACAGAAAAGCTGATTAGAAGTTTGTGTGCCGCCCCTTTTGGGCGGCACGTTTTGTATAGGGATTGGGTTGCGGCCATTTGGTTGATGGTTCGGTTATTTGGTTGACGGGGCTTGCTCCGGGTTGGGGCGGCGCCGTTGTTTAGGGGGTACACTGGGTGGCGACTTTTAGTTTATCTACTACCTGATGGGGTGTTTTTTATGGGCAAGAAGTCTCGGGCTCGGGTTGCTGCGGCGGGAACTCGCAAGGATCCTGGTCGTCGGGTTGCCGAGGGTAAAAAGGCCGATCGTGCCGAGAAGGACAAGAAGGTCGGTGCGCATGCTCATCCTGAGTGGGCGCCCCATTTGAATTCGGCTAGTGAGGACTTGACCGCCAAGTTGTTTACGATGGTCGAGGTCATCTTGGGCGTGGTGCCTGTGGTGGTCATTGGCCTGTTCCTGGCCTCTAAGGATGCCACGAGCGTGGATAAGCTCACCGAGGTCTTTTCGCAGGAGCCCTCGATGGTGGTCTCGTTTATTTCTGCGTGCTTGCAGCCGTTTGTGGCGTACATGCTGTATATGGTCTACCGCAAATACTGCGAGGGTGATGCGGGCTTTGCCGCCGGTAACCTGATCGGTCTTTTGTGCTCCGAGATCCTACTGCTCAATATCCCGGGCGTCATCGGTATGGGCATCTTGCTGTGGCGTGTTTGGCGCAACGTTGCCCCGCACTTTGAGTGCTGGCTGTTTGAGCGCCGCGTAATGGGCGTGCTGGCAGACATTGCGGGCTCGCTCGTGATTTTAGCCTTGGCGTTTATGTGCGCCACCGCCGCCCGCGGTCTCGCGGGCATGTAAAGCTGCCTTCACCGACTGCGGAGCACAGGGCGGGGAAACACCTTTCCCTCTCGCTCACGGCTCCGCAGGTCGCGCGAGGCAAAGGTGTTTCCCCGCCCAGTGCTCCGGCTTCGGGTCGTCGCGTGCACGCTACTGAAAAACTGACTAGAAGTTAGCGTGCCGCCCCTTTTGGGGCGGCACGTTTTTGTAAGGGGTCCCGGTCTCCACAATTTTCGTCAAGCTATTGGTTAGATTTTGGTCAGTTGGCGTAAGGGTGGAAGGCCAAAAGATTGTTGGCGAAAAAAGCTCAGAGAAAGTGCTGGTAGGGGAGTTGTTGAGGTTTTCGACAGCTTTTGAGCAAAAGAAACTTTGTGGCTATTGCCGGCGATTGCGTTGTCGCGGTCATGGCGGTGCGGGATGCTGGTCGTAAGCGTCGAATGCTCCGATTTTGGAGGCCAGCATGGATCTGTTTCTTGAGACTCCGCAGCAACAAGCCGAGCGCATGTTGCGTCAGCAGCAACGACTCATGGAGATACAAATGCAAGGGGCGGCAGTCCAGCCCTTTGCGCAAAATGTCGTGCCCGCTGCTGTACCTGCAGCTGTGCCCGGGTGCGAATCGGCACCAGAGGCCTATTCCGTACAGCAAGATTCATATGCGCAGGAGCTCGCGTTCGACAAGCGTCGTGCGCGTCGTCGCCGTGTGGGCCAGCGCCTGCGCACCTTGGCGATGATCGTGCTCATCCCGTTAGGGCTTGTGGCCATCTTTCTGGCGTCGTATGCCCTCACGTGCATCCTCAACGGCGCATCGCCCAACGAGGTGCTCCAACATCTAGCGGCTCTCGGCCAGCGCCTAGGCGATGTCGTAACAACCATTCGCGCCGGCTGGGAGAGTTAGCGTTTTAGCGTCCGCGGCTCTAGGAGAAATTTGTCTGCGAGGCAGCGAGTGATCCGTGTGTGTGGCGGGGTAAGATTGATCGCGGTTTTGATTGGTGCTCGATTGGGTTTGTTGGGCGGAGTTTATGTCTGCTATTGATATTGTGCTTGTTGTGATTGCCTTGGTGGCGGTGGGGGTTGCTGTGGCTTGCGCCCTCCAGCTCAAGAGCCTGCGTGCCGAGTTGCGGGAGCGTGGCGACAGTAGCGCGGAAACGCTGGCAGCACTCGAGCAGGCCAACAACGCGCTCGATGCCCTGAACGCCGCGCTGGCCGAAACCCGCCGCACGGCCAATGCCATCGCGCAGCAGCAGACGACCGATGCGGCCGTGGAGCAGCAACGTTACCTGGCCATCGCACGCGAGTTCTCGCAAGCTGGTGACCGGATGGATGACCTGCGCCGCGAGACGGCCCAACAGCTCGGCGCCAACCGCGAGGGCATCGAGCACCGCCTGGACAAGGTGCGCGAGACGGTCGATGCCCAGCTGGGTGCTATCCGCAAAGACAACAACGTGCAACTCGATCAGATGCGCGCAACGGTGGACGAGAAGCTCTCCCGCACGCTCAACGATCGCCTGTCGGCATCGTTTAAGCAGGTGAGCGACCAGCTCGAGGCCGTGTACAAGGGCCTGGGCGACATGCAATCCATCGCCACCGGCGTGGGCGATCTTAAGCGCGTGCTGGGCAATGTGAAGGCGCGCGGTATTTTGGGCGAGGTGCAGCTGGGTGCGATCCTGACGGACATCCTCACACCCGACCAGTATCTGGAAAACGTTGCCACCAGGCCCGGAGCCTCGGAGCGTGTTGAGTTTGCCGTCAAGCTGCCGGTGGACGAGGGCGACCCCGTGCTGCTGCCGATTGACTCCAAGTTTCCGGGCGACGCGTACGAGCATTTGCTCGACGCGCAGGAGTCGGGCGATGCGGAGACCGTGGCGGCTGCGCGCAAGACGCTCGACACCATGGTCAAGCGCGAGGCCAAGGATATCTGCGAAAAGTACCTGAGTGTGCCGGCAACGACCAACTTTGGCATCATGTTCGTGCCGTTTGAAGGACTGTACGCCGAGGTCGTCAGCCGCCCCGGGCTTATCGAGACCCTGGGCCGCGACTATCACGTCAACGTTGCCGGCCCCAGCACCATGGCGGCCATTCTCAACAGCCTGCAGATGAGTTACCAAACGTTTAAGCTGCAAAAACGCACCGACGATGTACTGCGCGTGCTCTCCGCTGTCAAGGCCGAGCTGCCGCGCTATCAAAAGGCGCTGCGCCGCGCCCAGCAGCAGATCGAGACCGCGGGCAAAACGGTCGAGGGCATCATCACCACGCGCACCAACGTCATGGAGCGCAAGCTCAAGGACATCGACGCCCTGGAAGATGCCGAGGAGGCCGACGAGATCTTGGGGCTTACGTCTGCGAGCCTGCTCGCAGACCAAAAAGACGAGGACTAGCTTCATCTGACGGCGGGGCGCCTGCGCAAGCGCGGGGCGCGGGCGCTTTTCGCGTCGCACTTGCCTGAAGTGCGCTTTAGTGTGCAACAATGGCGTTTCGCCCTATCAGACGCGAAAGG
>CAJMSL010000113.1 GCA_905216045.1 uncultured bacterium | reverse complement strand
CAGGTGGGCATGCTCTTTGAGCTCGCTGCCGTCTTTGGACGCGGCATTAAGCCTGAGCGCGGCTACGAGGTCGCGGGCGTGCTTGCCGGCGGTCTTGTGATCCGCGCGGTCACCCGCGCGCTCGTCAAGCAGACGCCTCATATTGGGTTTGCCGTCAAGGCGCTCACTGCTGCCGCGGGCACCTATGGCATGGGCCGTGCGCTCGTTTCGCTCTACGAGCGCGATGTCGACTACAGCCGCGCCAACGAGGTGGTCACTGCCACGTTCTCCCGCGTTCGCGATCTGGTGACCACGGTCGCGGGCGCTACCCGTCCTATGGCGTCCTATCAGGACGCATCAGATCTCGCTGCTTAGGGGTTTTCCGTTGCGCGTTGCATACCAAGACTGTTTTCATTTAATTGAGCCGTTGCTCGCCAAGGTCGAGAAGCCGAGCCGCTATATCGATCACGAGTGGGGCACGCTTTCTAAGGCCGATGCCGACTACCGTTGCTGCCTGATCTACCCGGATGTGTACGAGGTTGGTCTGCCCAACCAGGGCATCGCCATCCTCTACAACATTCTTAACCAGGCCGAGGGCATCTCTTGCGAGCGTGGCTATGTGCCGTGGCCCGATATGGGTGACGCCATGCGCGAGGCGGGTATTCCGCTGCTCTCGCTCGAGGGTGCAGCGCCGGTCGCTTCGTTTGATATCGTCGGCCTGCATGTGCCGCACGAGATGGCGGTGACGAACTTCCTCGAGGCTCTCGACCTCGCTGGCATTCCGCTGTTAGCGGCCGACCGCACCGAGGACGACCCCATTATCATCGCCGGTGGTCCCTCGGTGTACAACCCCGAGCCGTACGCGGCCTTCTTCGATGCCATCCTCATCGGTGAGGGCGAGGAATCGCTGCTCGAAACCTGCCAGCTGCATCGCCGCCTGCGTGACGAGGGCGTCCCACGCGCCCAGATTGTCGAGCGGCTTGCGACCGTTGCCGGTACCTATGTGCCGTCGCTGTACGAGGTGCGCCACGACGAGCCCTGCTCGCCGCATGGCTACACCGTGCCGCGTGAGGGCAAGGATGCGCCGGCCGTGGTCTACAAGCGCGTCGTCGAGGATTTCGGCGCCACGAATCCGCTGTCGCAGTCGTGCGTGCCCTATGCGCAGCTGGTCCACGACCGCCTGTCTATCGAGATCCTGCGCGGCTGCGCCCGCGGCTGTCGTTTTTGCCAGGCCGGCATGACGTATCGCCCGGTGCGTGAGCGCTCGGCCGACCAGATCGTCTCGTCGGTGATTCAGGGTCTGGAAAAGACCGGCTATGACGAGGTGTCGCTGACCTCGCTTTCCACGACCGACCACTCCTGCATTCGCGACGTGCTCGGCAGGCTCAACCGTCGCCTGGAGGATACGGGTATTCGCGTGTCTATTCCGTCGCAGCGCCTGGATTCGTTTGGCGTGGATATGGCCGAGTCGGTCGCCGGCGAAAAGAAGGGCGGACTGACGTTCGCGCCCGAGGCCGGCAGCCAGCGCATGCGCGACATCATTAACAAGAACGTGACCGAGGAGGACCTGGACCGTGCGGCCAAGGCGGCCTTCGAGGCCGGCTGGAATCGCATGAAGCTCTACTTTATGATGGGCCTTCCCGGCGAGCGCGACGAGGACATCGTGGCCATCGCCAATCTGGCCGATCACGTGCTGGAGCTCGGTCGTTCCGTGGTGCCCAAGGCTCGTCGCGGTTCGATTTCGGTGTCGATCTCGGTTTCGGTCTTTATCCCCAAGGCTGCCACGCCGTTCCAGTGGTGCCCGCAGCTCGACTACGACGACGTCAAGCGTCGCCAGAAGCTGCTTATCACGAGCGTTCGCAACCGTGCCGTCCGCGTGCATTACCACGATGCCGAGACCTCGCTCATCGAGGCCGCGCTTTCCCGCGCCGGTCGTGACATGACGCCCGTCATCATCGATGCTTGGCGCTCGGGCTCTCGCTTTGACGCCTGGGTAGAGCATTTCTCGCTCGATAACTGGAAGGAAGCTGCTGCCAAAAACGGCATCGACCTCAATGAGCTCGTGCACCTGCCCTACGAACTGGACTGGCGCCTGCCGTGGGAGCACGTGAGCCCCGGCTGCACGCGCGGCTTCCTCGAGCGCGAGTACCGTCGCTCGCTCGAGGGCGTCACGACTCCCGACTGTACCCGCACGTCGTGCACCGGCTGCGGGATCTGCCCCACGCTCCACGCCAAGAATGTATTGATGGGTGATCGCGCATGAGTGAGCGCCTGACCGACAACCCCTCGCTATTTAGGCTTCGTGTTCGCTATGGCAAGCGCGATCGCCTTAAGTACCTGGGCCATCTCGAAGTAATCCAAACCATTGAGCGCATCGTGCGCCGTGCGGGACTTCCCTATGCCGTCACGCAGGGCTTCTCTCCGCACATGCGCGTGGGCTTCTCTTCGGCGCTGCCGGTGGGTACGTCGTCGACCTGCGAGTGGTATGACCTGTTTATGACCGAGTTCGTGGCGCTCGACGAGGCGTTTGGGCGCCTGGCTGCGGCGTCTCCGGCCGATCTGGCGCCCATCGAGGCGGCGTACATCGACGTGCGCACGCCGGCGTTGACGGCGCAGCTCACGCGCCTGTCGTATCGCATCGACCTGCACTTGGATCCCGAGGCGCCCGTAAGCGCCGACGAGGTGCGTCGTGCGATCGACACGCTGCGCGCGGGCCACGGCATCGACTACGCGCGCGGCAAAAAGAGCAAGCGCTTGGATTTGGATCACACGCTCGTGGGCTATGAGCTCACGGCGGGGGAGCGCCCGGACCATTTGGTGCTCATGCTCGACACCCATGCCGACAACGAGGGCTCCATGCGTCCGGAAATTTTGCTTTCTGCGGCTGATGTTTTGTTGCAGGGCTTGACCCCGGGCGTGGATGCACCTATTGTTTCCACCGGTATGCAAGACCTCGTGACCATCTGCTCCTACGATGTCGAGCGTCAGAATCAAGCATGCGAGGACGACGAGGGCCGACTCGTCAGCCCCATACCTGTGCGAACTTGTGGATTTGCTCCACATACTCGTTGACGGGGGTATTTTCGCCTGCTACTATATTCGGCTGTTGCACTAACTGATGCATGAAGGGCAAGTAAACATGTACGCAATCGTTAACACGGGCGGCAAGCAGTACAAGGTCGCCACCGACGATGTCATCACCGTCGAGAAGATCGAGGGCAATGAGGGCGACAAGGTCACCCTGCCGGTTATCTTCCTCAACGATGGTAAGAAGATCGTCACCGATCCCGACAAGCTGGCCAAGGCCAAGGTTACCGCTCAGATCGTTGAGCAGTTCAAGGGCGAGAAGCAGCTGGTCTTCAAGTTCCACAAGCGTAAGCGCTATCGTCGTCTGAAGGGTCACCGTCAGCAGCTCACCAAGCTGAAGATCGTGAAGGTTCAGGCTACCTCCCGCGCCAAGAAGGCTGTCAAGGCAGAGGCTGAGGCTGTTGCCGAGGCTCCCGTCGCCGAGTAGATTACACTCGTAACGAAAGAGTAGGTATACACAATGGCACACAAAAAAGGACTCGGTTCCTCCCGTAATGGCCGTGACTCCCGCGGTCAGCGCCTTGGCACGAAGCGCTATGCCGGCCAGACGGTAACCACGGGCACGATTCTCGTCCGTCAGCACGGCACGCACATCCACCCGGGTGAGAACGTTGGCCGTGGTAAGGACGACACGCTGTTCGCGCTGGTCGACGGTACCGTTGAGTTCCACAAGGGTATCAAGCACAGGGTCAGCGTACGCCCGCTCGCGAACGCGTAATTCACCCTTCATAGAGCACATATGTGGGAGGCACTTGAGTTTTAGGATTCAAGGGTCTCCCTCTTTTTTGTAGGAGGCGATTCTGTTGTCACAGTTCACCGATATCAGCCGCATTAACGTTTGCGGCGGCGACGGCGGAGCCGGATGCATGTCGTTTAGGCGCGAGGCATTTGTCCCCAAGGGCGGCCCCGATGGCGGCGACGGCGGTCGTGGCGGCAATGTCGTCATCCAGGCCGATGCTCAGCTGTCTTCGCTGATCGATTACCGCTTTAAGCATCACTTCCGCGCCGAGCGTGGCACGCACGGGCAGGGTGCCCGTCGTAACGGTAAGAGCGGCGAGGACCTGATTCTCAAGGTCCCTATGGGTACCGTGGTGCGCGAGCTCGACCCCGAGACACAGACCCCGATGTTCGAGATTGCCGACCTTGTGCACGACGGCGAGCGCGTCGTCGTGGCGCCCGGCGGTGCCGGCGGTCTGGGCAACACGCACTTTGTGACGTCGGTGCGCCGCGCTCCGGCCTTTGCCCAGCTAGGCGAGCCGGCCGAGGAGCACTGGATCGAGCTCGAGATGAAGCTCATGGCCGATGCCGCGCTCGTGGGCTTTCCCTCGGTGGGTAAGTCATCGCTCATTGCGCGCATGAGTGCCGCCCGCCCCAAGATCGCCGACTACCCGTTTACCACGCTCGTGCCCAATCTGGGCATGGTGCGTGCCGGCGAATATTCTTACGTCGTTGCCGACGTCCCCGGTCTTATCGAGGGCGCGAGCGAGGGCAAGGGCCTGGGTCATCAGTTCCTGCGCCACATTGAGCGTACGGCCCTGATCATGCACGTCGTCGACATGACGGGTGGTTTTGAGGATCGCGATCCGGTCGAGGATTATCGAATCATCAACCGCGAGCTCGAGCAGTATGGCGCCGAGCTTTCGGAGCGTCCGCAGATCGTCGTCGCCAACAAGTGCGATGCGCCGGGTACGGCCGACAAGATTGCCGACCTTAAGCGCGCAGCGCTCGACGATGGACATATGTTCTTTGCCGTGTCTGCAGTGACGGGCGCCGGTCTCATTACGTTGATGCTTGCCGTGGGCGAGCAGGTGGCCAAGCTGCGCGCCGAGTTGGCTGTCTCTGATGAGCCGGTTGTTCTGCGCGACGATGAGTGGGAGCGTCGTCGCCTGCAGCGTGAGAAGCGTTTCCGCATTGTCCAGGAAGAGCCCGGTGCCTTCCGCGTGGTCGGCCGTGCCATCGAGCGCATGGTCATTCAGACCGACTGGGAAAACGAGGAAGCTGTCATCTACCTGCAGCATAAGTTTGCGCGTATGGGTGTTGACGATGCGCTCGAGAAGGCCGGTTGCCGTGCGGGCGACGAGGTTCGCATTTGCCAGCGCGCCTTTGACTTTGAGGGCGCTGAGGACTTCTCGGAGTACGAGGAGCTCGAGGATGCTGGCGAGGACGTTGCCGTTGAGGCCATTGACGTGACCGATGCTGCGGATGAGGGCGTCGAGGTTGTTGATGCGGCGGATGCCGCGGACGATACCGAGACACCGGAGGGCGAGTAAGCCATGTCGCTGCGCGGTGGAATCGGTTTGCCCGAGCTTCCTCTAGAGGACGGGCAGGAGTTTAGGCTCGGTATTATGGGTGGCACCTTTGATCCCATCCATTACGGGCACCTGGTGACCGCCGAGCAGGCGCGCGAGTCGCTCGACTTGGACGCTGTGCTCTTTATGCCGGCGGGCTCTCCTGCCTTTAAGCTTGACTAGCCGGTGACGCCTGCCGAGGACCGTTATGCCATGACGGTCCTCGCCACCGCTGCGAACCCGGCCTTTTTGGCGAGCCGGTTCGAGATCGACCGCCCGGGCGTAACCTATACGGCCGATACGCTTCATGCCCTTCGCGACTTTTACCCGCCGCAGGTAAAGCTCTACTTTATTACGGGCGCCGACGCGATTATCGATATTGTGACCTGGCATGATGCCGAACGAATCGCTGAGCTTGCTACCTTTATTGCGGCGACGCGACCGGGCTTTGATATCGATACGGCGCGTGCCCGAATCAAAGAGTCGGGGCTGCCGTTCGACGTGCGCTATATTCAGATTCCGGCGCTGGCGATCAGCTCGACGAACATTCGTAAGCGAGTTGCCCGCGGTATGAGCGTGCGCTATCTTACGAGCGAGTCCGTGCTCGGCTACATTCGCAAACGCAGGCTATATGCCGATTTGGGCCAAGAAGATTTTGAGTGATGGGGGTCTACGTTGTCGGTAGAGGATCAGTTTGAGGGCGATGAGCGCGCGCTGCTCAAGCGCATTCAAGAGCTGCTCGATGTTCGCATGAAGGATAAGCGCAAGCGCTATGTGCATTCGCTGGGCGTTGCCGAGACCGCACTTCATCTGGCCGAGGTCTACGGCGTCGACCGCTTTGATGCCGCTGCCGCCGGCTTGATCCACGACTGGGACAAGGTGCTTTCCGATGACGAGCTGGTCACGCGCGCTCTGCATTACGGCAGTAAGATTG
This sequence comes from uncultured bacterium, assembly GCA_905216045.1. Classification (GTDB taxonomy): domain Bacteria; phylum Actinomycetota; class Coriobacteriia; order Coriobacteriales; family Coriobacteriaceae; genus Collinsella. The sequence continues at coordinate 1 of CAJMSL010000113.1, read as the reverse complement.
C
>CAJMSL010000112.1 GCA_905216045.1 uncultured bacterium | reverse complement strand
TGCGCACGAGGTCCCATGACCACCGAGGGTAAGGAAAGAGTATGGTCAGCACGATTCTTGGCCGCAAGATCGGGATGACGCAGGTGTGGGACGAAGACGACAACGTCGTTCCCGTCACGGTCATCCAGGCTGGCCCCTGCGCTGTCTCGCAGGTTAAAACTCAGGCAACCGACGGCTATGACGCCGTCCAGATCGGTTTCGGCGACATCAAGGCCAAGAACGTGAACAAGCCCATGGCTGGTCACTTCGCCAAGGCTGGCGTCGAGCCTGTTCGCTTCCTTCGTGAGGTCCGCGTCGAGAACGGCGAGGAGCACAAGGTCGGCGAGGTCGTCACCGTCGCTGATTTCGCTGATGTCGAGAAGGTCGACGTCATCGGTACCTCCAAGGGTAAGGGTTTCCAGGGTCGCATCAAGCGCTGGGGTCAGCGCCGCGGTCCTATGACGCATGGTTCTCACTTCCAGCGTCACCCCGGTTCTATCGGTCAGTGCGCCTATCCTGCGCGCGTCCTCAAGGGCGTCAAGATGGCCGGTCACATGGGTAACGAGCGCGTTACCGTCAAGAACCTTTCCGTTGTCCGCATCGATGCCGAGCAGAACCTCATCTTGGTCAAGGGCGCTGTCCCGGGTGCCAAGAATGGTCTCGTCGCCATCCGTATGGCCTAAGGGCCCAGCCCATTTAGCCCAGCGTCATACCAAGGAGAACACTTAAATGGCAAAGTTTGAAGTAAAGAACAGCGAGGGCAAGAAGGTCGCCGAGGCCGAGCTCGCCGCTGAGGTGTACGGCATCGAGCCGAACATCCACGTTATGCACCACATCGTCAAGTGCCAGATGGCCTCTTGGCGTCAGGGCACCCAGTCTGCTAAGGGTCGCTCTGAGGTTTCCGGTGGCGGCAAGAAGCCTTGGCGTCAGAAGGGCACCGGCCGTGCCCGCCAGGGTTCCATCCGTGCTGCCCAGTGGCGTCACGGTGGCGTTGTCTTCGCCCCCAAGCCCCGTTCCTACGCTAAGCGTATGAACAACAAGGAGGTCAAGCTGGCTATGCGCTCCGCGCTGTCCGCCAAGCTGGCCGATGGCGAGCTTGTGCTCGTCGACGACTACGGCTTCGAGAAGCCTTCCACCAAGGCTGCCGTCGCCATGCTCAAGGCTCTCGGTCTTGAGGGCAAGCGTCTGACCATCATCGTTCGCGATGAGGACGTCAACGCCTACCTGTCGTTCCGCAACATTCCCAAGACGTTCATCATCACCGCTGACGAGGCCAACACCTACGATCTCGTCAACAACAACGCTGTGCTGATGCCCGCCGACATCGCCGCTCACTTCGGGGAGGTGCTTGCATAAATGACCGCCCACGAGATCATCATCCGTCCGATCGTGTCCGAGCGTTCCTTCTCCGGCATGGAGCAGAACAAGTACACGTTCGAGGTCGCCAAGGATGCTAACAAGTATCAGATCAAGGACGCTGTCGAGGAGATCTTCGGCGTCAAGGTCGTTCGCGTGAACACCCTGACGGTCAAGCCCAAGACCAAGCGCGTGCGCTATGTCGCCGGCAAGACCCGTTCTTGGAAGAAGGCCATCGTCACGCTGGCCGAGGGCGACACCATCGAGGTCTTTGGCAACCAGGCCTAAGACTCGCTGCTGTTGAGTGAGCTCATGCCTCCCAAATAGGGGAGGCGAGAGCTCAAGGTTTTGGGCGTATAAAATGGACACGCCCGGAACCGTGTATACGTCCGGTGTCATCGCACCCGAGGCAGAACCTCGAATCCCTGTCTGCGATGGCTAACGGATTCCTATTGAAAGGGATTGTAATGGCTGTAAAGCACCTTAAGCCGACCTCCGCTGGTAGGCGTTGGCAGGTGATCTCCGATTTCTCCGAGATCACCTGCACCAAGCCCGAGAAGTCTCTTCTCGAGCCCCTGCCCAAGAAGGCCGGTCGTAACAACAACGGCCGCATCACCACCCGCCACCAGGGCGGCGGCGTGAAGCGTCGTTACCGCGTGATCGACTTCAAGCGCAACAAGGACGGCGTGCCCGCCAAGGTTGCCACGATCGAGTACGATCCGAACCGTTCCGCTCGCATCGCTCTGCTGCACTACGCTGACGGTGAGAAGCGCTACATCCTGGCCCCCAAGGGCCTCGAGGTCGGTCAGACCATCATGTCCGGTTCTGACGCCGACATCAAGCCGGGCAACGCTCTGCCCCTCGCCGACATTCCCGTCGGTACGCTCATCCACGCCGTCGAGTTCCAGCCGGGCAAGGGCGCTGCTATCGCCCGTTCCGCCGGTAACTCCTGCCAGCTGATGGGTAAGGAGGGCAAGTACGCTATCGTCCGTATGCCTTCCTCCGAGATGCGCCGCATCCTCGTTACCTGCCGCGCCACCGTCGGTGAGGTCGGCAACGCCGATCACTCCAACATCGTCATCGGCAAGGCCGGCCGTAAGCGTCACATGAACGTGCGCCCGACCGTCCGCGGTACCGTCATGAACCCTGTCGACCACCCGCACGGCGGTGGCGAGGGCAAGAACCACACCTCTGGTCGTCCCTCCGTTACCCCCTGGGGTAAGCCGACGAAGGGCCTTCGTACGCGCAAGAAGAAGAAGGTCTCGAACCAGCACATCATTCGTCGCCGTAAGAAGTAATTTCGGATACCGAGTTTTAGGAGAAAGCACTTATGAGCAGAAGTCTCAAAAAGGGCCCGTTCGTGGAGACTCGCCTTCTCTCGCGTATCACCGCGATGAACGAGGCTGGCAAGAAGGACGTCGTGAAGACCTGGTCCCGCGCGTCCACCATCTTCCCCGAGATGGTTGGTCACACCATCGCCGTCCACGACGGCCGCAAGCATGTGCCCGTGTATGTTACCGAGTCCATGGTTGGTCACAAGCTCGGCGAGTTCGCGCCGACTCGTACGTTCCGTGGCCACAAGGCCAAATAGGGGGTTAACCGTAAATGGCAACTAAGTCTATTGAAACTGAGGCCACCGAGGTTCGCGCCGTCGCTAAGTACGTGCGTGTTTCCCCCAGCAAGGCCCGCCTGGTGGTCGATCTGATCCGCCGCAAGCCTGTCGCTCAGGCCTTCGACATCCTCCACTTCTGCGACCGCGCCGTCGCCGTGGATGTCGAGAAGGTTCTCCGTTCCGCCGTTGCGAACGCCGAGAACAACAACGGTCTGCGTGCCGACAACCTGGTTGTCGCCGCTGCCTATGTTGACGAGGGTCCGACGCTTAAGCGCATCCGTCCCCGCGCCAAGGGTTCCGCTTCTCGCATTCTGAAGCGTACTTCCCACATCACCGTCGTCGTTGCTCCTCGAAAGGAGGCGTAAAGCTGTATGGGTCAGAAAGTCTACCCCACCGGCTTCCGTCTTGGCATCACCGAGAACTGGCGCTCCCGCTGGTTCGCAGAGAAGGATTACGCTAAGACCCTCGGTAACGATCTCGAGATCCGCAAGTACCTCGAGAAGCGTCTTTCCCGCGCAGCTGTCTCCCGCGTCGAGATCGAGCGCGCTGGCGACAAGGTGAAGGTCATCATCCTCACCGCTCGCCCCGGCGTTGTCATTGGTAAGAAGGGTGCCGAGATCGATACCCTCCGCACCGAGCTCGAGAAGGTCGCTGGCGTCTCCAAGGGCCAGCTCTCCGTCGACGTTGTCGAGATTAAGCGCCCCGAGCTCGACGCCAACCTCGTTGCTCAGTCTATCGCCGAGCAGCTCGAGGGCCGCGTTGCCTTCCGTCGCGCTATGCGCAAGGCTGTCCAGTCCGCCCGCAAGGCCGGCGCTAAGGGCATCCGTATCCAGTGCTCCGGTCGTCTCGGCGGCGCCGAGATGGGCCGTCGTGAGTGGTACCGCGAGGGTCGCGTGCCTCTGCACACCCTCCGTGCCAAGATCGACTACGGCACGGCTGTCGCCAGCACCACCATGGGCGCTTGCGGCGTGAAGGTCTGGATCTACCTGGGCGAGAAGCTCCCGGGCCAGCCTGTTCCCAACCCTGCACTCGAGGGCTCTTCCCGTCCTCGTCGTCGTAACTCCGAGAGGAGGGGTCAGTAGTGCTTGCCCCTAAGCGTATTCTTCACCGTAAGGTGCAGCGTGGCTCCATGAAGGGCCAGGCCAAGGGTAATACCGAGCTGCATTTCGGCGAGTTTGGTATCCAGGCTCTCGAGGCCCATTGGATCACCAACCGTCAGATCGAGGTCGCTCGTATTGCCATGACCCGCTACATGAAGCGTGGCGGCCGTGTCTACATCACGATCTTCCCCGATAAGCCCATCACCAAGAAGCCTGCCGAGACTCGCATGGGTTCTGGTAAGGGTAACCCCGAGGAGTGGGTGGCCGTCGTCAAGCCCGGCCGCATCATGTTCGAGGTCAAGGGTGTTCCCGAGGAGGTCGCTCGCGAGGCTCTGCGTCTTGCGCAGCACAAGCTCCCCATCAAGACCAAGATTGTTGCTGCCAAGAACGCTGAGCAGCGCATCGAGAAGGAGATGGCTGAGGAGGCCGCTCTCGAGGCCAAGTGGGCTGCTGAGGACGCCGCCGCCGCCAAGGAGGAGAACTAATGAAGCCCGCAGAGATTCGTGAGCTCTCGGACGCTCAGCTCGTTGAGAAGCTGAAGGAAATGCGCGCCGAGCTCTTTAACCTTCGTTTCCAGATGGCCACCAGCCAGCTGGACAACACCGCTCGCGTCAACACCGTGAAGAAGGACATCGCTCGCGTCCTCACGGAGCAGCGCGCCCGCGAGATCGCAGCGGAGAAGTCCGCTGTCGCCGAGTAGGACCTAAGGAGAGAACATGACTGATTCGCGTAACTCGCGTAAGGTCCGTACGGGTGTCGTTACCTCCGTCTCCGGTGCCAAGACCATTGTTGTCACCATCACCGAGCGCAAGCGTCACCCCAAGTACGGCAAGATGATGACCAGCTCCAAGAAGCTGCACGCTCACGACGAGGAGTGCACGGCTGGCGTGGGCGATACCGTCCGCGTTATGGAGACCCGTCCTATGTCCAAGATGAAGCGTTGGCGCCTCATCGAGGTCGTCGAGCGCGCTAAATAAGCAGTCGCTCATACGACTTGTACGTTTCCGAAGATGTGCGTATGCCTGGCTTGCATACCACGGGCCGTATAAAGGCTGCGCACCTCTCTTCGGTTCTTAGTTCGGAGGAACATCTACCATGATTCAGATGCAAACCATGCTGAACGTCGCCGACAACTCCGGCGCTCGCAAGATTCGCTGCATCAAGGTGCTTGGCGGTTCCAAGCGTCGTTATGCAGGCATCGGCGATGTGTTCATCGGTGCTGTCCAGGAGGCTACTCCTGGCGCCAACGTCAAGAAGAAGGACGTTGTCCGTTGCGTCGTCGTTCGCACCGTTAAGGAGATCCGCCGCAAGGATGGCTCCTACATTCGCTTTGATGAGAACGCCTGCGTTGTCATCAACAACGATGGTTCGCCCGTCGGCACCCGTATCTTCGGGCCCGTCGCTCGCGAGCTTCGTGACAAGAAGTACATGAAGATCGTCTCGCTCGCTCCCGAGACCCTGTAGTTAGGGGAGATATATGTATATCAAGAAGGGCGATAAGGTCCAGGTTCTCTCTGGTAAGGATCGCGGCAAGCAGGGCGTTATCCTGCGTGCTCTCCCCGCCGAGAACAAGGTCGTTGTCGAGGGCGTTTCGGTCGTCAAGAAGGCCGTCAAGCCCAACGCTGCCAACCAGCAGGGCGGCATCGTTTCGCAGGAGGCTCCCATCGATGCCTCCAACGTCAATCTCGTTTGCCCCGAGTGCGGTAAGGTTACCCGCGTCGGTCACGAGAAGGACGGCAAGAACAAGCTGCGCGTCTGCAAGAAGTGCGGTCACAAGTTCTAAGCTGCCCGCAACACCTAAGTTGCTAGCAAAGGCCCGGATGCCCCCCACGGCACCCGGGCCTTTTTCTATTCCCACTCTTTCACGCTCGTTTGTCGCCGCACCATTCCAGTTGGTTCTAGTTCGGTCGTCGGCTTCAACCGTCTTGCCGCCGAATCCCTCCGCGTGTCTTTACGTAGGCGTTTGGGACAAATCCTGGGACAAATCCGCGAACTATTTCGAAACCGTGAGCCCGTAGTTTCATTTTTGTCCCGGGGACAAAAACGGGAAGGTTTTGAGGCTCAAAATCGCCCGAAATGGATACAAGAACGGCCGACCTTCCTCTTTGGTGCCTCTTTAGCGAAGTGAATCGTAGCCAGCGGCTTTACCCTCTTACGTTCCCGCAGGGCAGATGGGATTTACAAGTTCGATGACCGTAAGAATCGTATCTGGCGGCTTTGTTTCGTCCTTAAGATCGGCCTTAA
>CAJMSL010000111.1 GCA_905216045.1 uncultured bacterium | reverse complement strand
TAAGGCGTCTGGCCTCGGCAACAATCGTATCCTTATCCATAAAAAGGCTTCCTTTTCAAATGTGCTTTCGATAGGGGCATCAGAACAGAATGCCGGTGTCCATCCAGCAGCCTTCCTCGTCCTTCTTGCCCAGCGTGCGCAGAAGAATCCGCACCGGACGCCCGGGAACGCGGACCAGTTCCATCTGGCCGCCGTTCATGCGGCGTTCCTGCACGGCTTCGGGATCGCTGTAGTCGATCTGCGGTTCGTCCAGCTTGGCCTTGATGTCGCGGCCGGGTTCGGGAATGTCGTCGAGCCCCTCGTCCTGCTCGGGAATGACGAACTGCACCTTCACCTCGTAGGGCGTGTGTCCCTGCGCCGCGTGACGGGCCTCCTCGTCGGCGAATTCCATGCGCCAGCAGCGCGTGGCCGTCCAGCGCGGCACCTCGAGCTGACGGAAGCCTATGGTGATGGGCGCGCTGAATTCCACCACCTTGGTGTATTTGTCCTCGCCCTTGGCCTTGTCGGGATGCAGGTTCGGGAACCACACCTTTTCGCGCGAGAGCGAGCCCTGCACGTCGAGTTCGCCGATGTACTGCGCGGTGCTCTTGAGCTCCAGACGGCTCGAATCGAACACGAAGCCTTCAATGCTGTTTTCCGCAAGCGCGCAGAGAATGGCGCCCGTGACCACCGTGGTCTTCGGATCGGTGATGCGGCCCGTGTTGTTGGCAAAGGGATACCACGGTCCCACGCGGTAGGTGTGCATGGGAATCACGCGGGCGGGGGCCACCGGCAGCATGGCGAACACCTGACGCACCACCGCGTTCCAGCACGAGGGGCGGCCGGTCAGCAGCAGCGCGTCGCTATCGCGCGTGCGCTCGCCATGACGCCCGACATCCTGTGCTTTGCCGAGCCGACCTCGGCGCTCGACCCCGAGATGGTCCAGGAGGTACTGGACGTTATGATTGAGCTCGCGCAGGAGGACATCACCATGATCTGCGTGACGCACGAGATGGGCTTTGCGCGCCAGGTGGCCGACCGCGTCATCTTTATGGAGGACGGCCGCATTCTGGAGGAGGGCACGCCCGAGCACTTCTTCGATAACCCCGAGAACCCGCGTTGCCGCGAGTTCCTGTCCAAGATTCTGCACTAGGCGCGGTGATGGACATGACGGATATGACGAGGGCGGCCGTGTCGCGCCGTCACTTTTTGCAGCTGGCTGGCGCCGGCATGCTCGCGCTGACGGGGACCGCGCTTACCGGTTGCGGCAACTCCACCAGCGGTGAGGGCTCCGACAAGGGGTCCAAGCTTGCGGCCATCAAGTCGCGTGGCCATCTGAATGCCGGCGTTAAGAAGGATGTTCCCGGCTACGGCTATTACGACACCGCCAAGGGCCGCTTTGAGGGCATGGAAGTCGATTTGTGCTACCAGATCGCCGCTGCCGTCTTTGGTGTGAGCTACAAGAAGGCTCGTGCCCAGGAGCTTGTCGAGTTTACCGACGTAACGCCCAAGACGCGCGGCCCACTGATCGATAACGGCCAACTCGACGTGGTCGCGGCGACCTACACCATCACCGACGAGCGCAAGAAGAGCTGGGATTTCTCGACGCCGTACCGCACCGACTACGTGGGACTCATGGTCAAGAAGCGTTCGGGCTTTACCTCGATTGAGGATCTGGACGGCAAGGTCATTGGCGTGAGCCAGGGTGCCACCACGCAGGGCCTGATCGAGCAGATGATCAAGGACAACGGCTTTAGCTGCAAGCCCGAGTTTAGGGCCTTTAGCGGCTATCCCATCATCAAGAGTTCGCTCGACGCCGGCAATATCGACGTCTTTGCCATGGACCGCTCCACGCTGGCCGGTTACATGAACGAGACCGTTGAGCTGCTGCAGCCCGAGGTCAAGTTTGGCGAGCAGGGCTACGGCGTGGCGACCAAGAAGGGCTGCGACCTTTCGGCCGTGGTCGATCAGGTGATTTGCGATCGCCTGGCCGACGGCTGGCTCGACCAAGAGGTCAAGACCTGGGGTCTTGTATAGGCGCATCGTCCAAGGAAGGAATCAAATGCTCGAAGGATTATTTGACGCCGACCGTTGGTCGACGACATTTCAAAATATGGGGCCCTTCTGGGAGGGCTTTGGCGTGACGCTGCAGGTGGTCGTTGCCGGTCTGCTGCTGTCGCTGGTGCTGGGCACGCTGTTGGGCGTGTTCTCTACCACTCGTTCGCGCGTGCTGCGCGCCATAAGCCGCGTGTACGTGGAGTTTTACCAGAACACCCCGTTGCCCGTACAGGTGCTCTTTATGTACATGGCCGGTCCGCAGTTTTTGCAGGCCATAACCGGTGCCGACCAGCCGGTGCGCATCGCGCCGTTCGTGCTGGGCTTCTTGGGTGTGGGCCTGTATCACGCGGCCTACATCTCGGAGGTCATCCGCACCGGTATCGAGGCGGTTCCGCGCGGTCAGATGGAGGCGGCCCAGAGCCAGGGCTTTACCCGTGCACAGGCGTACTGGTACATCGTGCTGCCCCAGACGTTCAAGATCATTCTGCCGCCGCTGTGTAACCAGGCGCTCAACCTGGTCAAGAACACGTCGGTGCTGGCGCTTGTGGCCGGCGGCGACCTTATGTACCGTTCTGACAACTTTGTGAGTCTGTACGGTTACCTGCAGGGATACATCGTCTGCTGCCTTATGTACTTCATCATCTGCTTTCCGCTCGCCATGCTGGTGCAGTGGCTCGAGCGCCGCTCCAAGGAGCGTCCGCGCGGCGTGAGCCTGGCCGAGCTGGGGCTCGACAACGTAGAGGAGGCCTAGCGCATGGAAATCTTCAACGCAACCAACCTGCTCTACATTTGGGGCGGCTTTGTTAAGACAATCGAGATCTCGGTGCTGTCGATCTTTTTCTCGCTCATCTTTGGCACGGTGCTGGCGCTTGTTAAAAGCTATGCGCCCCGCCCGTTCCGTATTTTGGTGAGTGCCTATATCGAGCTGTTCCGTTGCACGCCGAACCTGCTGTGGATCCTTTTTATCTACTTTACGGTGCAGGGTTTGGACATTGTGATTTCGACCATCGCCTTTACGCTGTTTACCAGCGCTGTTATGGCTGAGATTGTGCGCGGCGGCCTCAACTCGATTCCGCGCGGCCAGTTTGAGGCAGCGCAGAGCCAGGGCTTTGGCTTCTTTGCCACCATGCGCTACATCATTCTGCCGCAGACGTTTAAGACGATCATTCCGGCGCTGTTTAGCCAGTGCACGACCGTCATCAAGGACAGCTCGTATCTTTCGGGCATTAACGTGGCCGAACTCATGTACACGGCCAACGTCGTGATGGCCCACGCGATCGACCTGTCGCAGGTGCTTATGCTCTACGGCCTGGTTTTCGCGATGTACTTTGTGCTCAACTTTGGTATCTCGCTGCTGGTCCGAGCGTATCAACGTCGTATTGTGGCAGCGTAGTCCTGCTTCCCCAAGCACGGCATCTTGCCCCTCAATCGTCGCTTGCGTACATTTAGTACGCGGCGCTCCTCTTTCGGGGCAATCTGCCGCACTTGGGAAACCAGGACGGTCGTAAGTGACAAAATGAGAATCAGGAATCGCCTATTTCTCATTTGTTAGAAAGGAATCGCGATGAGCGATCTGGAGAACAAGAAGAATCCTGTGGTCATTACCATCGCGCGCGACTTTGGCGCCGAGGGCCACGAGATTGGTCGCATGCTTGCCGACGAGTTGGGGATTCCGCTGTACGATAACGAGCTGCTGGTGCGTGCGTCGCTGCGCGCGGGCGAGTCGCTCGACAAGATGGCCGCCTACGACGAGCGCCTGGCCGTGGAGAACATGGCGTTTCTGCCCGACCGCTACGATGCCCGTTCGTACTCGGACAAGTTGTTCCAAAAGATGAGCCAGGTGATTTTGGATCTGGGTGAGACCGAGAGCTGCATTATCGAAGGCCGCCTGTCCGATTACCTGCTGCGTAACAACCCCAACCACATTGCCGTATTGGTGACCGCTCCCTTTGAGGACCGCGTCGAGATCGTGCGCAAGAAGCGCGGTCTTAACAAAAAGAAGGGCGCCAAGCTGGTCAAGCAGCAGCAGAAGGCGCGCGAGGCGTTCTATAAGCGCTACAGCGCCGGAAAGTGGAAGATGACGAGCGGTAAGGATATCGTTGTCAACCGCGCCAAGTTGGGACGCGAAGGCTGTAAAGACGTCATTGCCGCTGCCTACCGCTACAAAGTGGCGCAGCTCGAAGGCTAACCGACCAAAACCATCACAAAGGTGCCTGTCCCCATCGTGGTGGTCGGGCGATCGGCATAGAAAAAGTCCCCGCCGGGCGTGTGCTCGACGGGGACTTTGCCGTTTGGTGGTTAGCGCTGTAGGTGATTACTCGCCCAGCAGGCTCTTGGTGATGGAGGCAGCGGCCTTCTTGCCGGCGCCCATCGCCAGAATGACCGTAGCGGCACCGGTGACGATGTCGCCGCCGGCCCAGATGCGGGGATCGGTGGTCTGGCCGGTCTCCTCGTCGGCGACGATGTAGCCCCACTTGTTGAGCTCCATCTTGCCACCGATCTTTTTTGCGAAGGGGTTGGCGTTGGTGCCGATAGCCGAGATCGCGACATCGCAGGGAATCTCCTCGATGGCGCCCTCGATGGGCACCGGGCGACGACGGCCGGACTCGTCGGGCTCGCCGAGCTCCATCTTCTGGACCTTGACGGCGCATACGGAGCCGTCCTCGCCAGCGACAAACTCGAGCGGGGAGACGAGCGGCAGAACCTCGACGCCCTCGGCCTTAGCGTGGTGCAGCTCGGCGCGACGGCAGGGCATCTCGTCCTCGGTACGACGGTAGGCGATGATGGCGTGCTCGGCGCCCAGACGCTTGGCGGTACGGACGGCGTCCATAGCCACGTTGCCGCCACCAAAGACGACGACGTTCTTGCCGTGCTTGGTGGGGGTGTCGTACTCGGGGAACTTGTTGGCCTTCATCAGGTTCACGCGGGTGAGGTACTCGTTGGCGAAGAAGACGTTGGGCAGGTTCTCGCCGGGGACGTTGAGGAACTTGGGCAGGCCAGCGCCGGTCGCCACGTAGATGGCGTCGAAGCCCTGCTCGAACAGCTCCTCGGCCGTGGCCATGTTGCCCACGACGGAGTTGTACTCAAACTTGACGCCCATGTCCTCCAGGCCGTCAATCTCGCGCTTGACGACCGCCTTGGGCAGACGGAACTCGGGGATGCCGTAGACCAGCACGCCGCCGCCGGTGAAGAAGGCCTCGAAGACGGTAACGTCAAAGCCGTTACGGGCGAGCTCGCCGGCGCAGGTGATGCCGGACGGGCCGGAGCCGACGACGGCGACCTTCTTGCCGTTCTTGGGGGCCATCTTGGGCGTGGAGGCGAGCTCGGGGCGATCACCCAGGAAGCGCTCGAGCTGGCCGATGGCCACGGGCTCGGACTTTTTACCACGGATGCACTTGCCCTCGCACTGGTTCTCCTGCGGGCAGACACGGCCGCAGATGGCGGGAAGCATGGAGTCCTCGCGGATGGTATCGAGAGCGCCGCCGAAGTCCTTCGCGCGGATCTGCTCGATAAAGCGGGGGATGTTGATGTTGACGGGGCAGCCCTCAACACAGAACGGCTTCTTGCAGTTGAGGCAGCGCTCGGCCTCGGCCAGCGCCATCTCCTCGGAGAAGCCCTTGTCGACGGGGCGGAAGTCGCAGGCGCGCTCGGCAGCCGGCTCCTCGTTATCGGGGGTGCGGGGCGACTTCATATCGGCAACGAAACGACCGTTAACTAGTGGCATGCGCAGCTCTTTTCCTCATAGGCCTTGAGGGACTCGCCCTCTTCGGAACGGTAAGCGGCCTGGCGGGCACGAAGGTCATCCCAGTCGACCAGGGTGGCATCGAAGTCGGGGCCGTCGACGCAAGCGAACTTGGTCACGCCGCCCACCTCGACGCGGCAGCAGCCGCACATACCGGTGCCGTCAACCATGATGGGGTTGAGGGACGCGGTGATGGGGGTGTCGTATTTCTGGGCGGTGAGGGTCGAGAACTTCATCATCGGAACGGGGCCGACGCAGAAGACCTGGCTCACGGCCTTGTCCTGCAGCAGGCGCTCCAACGGAGCGGTGACAACGCCCTGCTCGCCGTAGGAGCCGTCGTCAGTGGTGATGTGGATGTGGTCCTCGTCGAGGAGCTCGCGGAACTGGTCCTCCATGAGCAGGAGGTCCTTGGTGCGGGCGCCCATGATGGCGTGAACTTCGTGACCGGTCTCGACCAGGTGCTTGGCGACCGGGAAGGCAATTGCCAGGCCGACGCCGCCGCCAATGACGGCGCAGGGGCCCGCGGCCATCTCGGTGGGAACGCCCAGCGGGCCCACGACGTCGCGCAGCGACTCGCCGGCCTCGTAGGTGGAAAGCATCTCGGTGGTCTACCAAAAAATTCCAATATCACCGGAGTTGTAGAGGTCGGTCATCAGCTGGCTCTTGGAGGTGTTGGG
>CAJMSL010000110.1 GCA_905216045.1 uncultured bacterium | reverse complement strand
TCGGTTGTGCTCTCTGTCTGCTTTCTTTTTTTTTAATTTTTTGTCCTTGGTGGTGTTGTTTTATTTTTCTCTTTTATTTTTAAATACCCCCCCGCCGCATCGTTAACTCGCATGATGATAGCAAATACGACAAGCGAGATGCCTGCGACTTGCATGCATCTCGCTTTATCTAAATAACGTGGTTGATACTCAACCTTTATGTTCAGCTCTTATCCTATCGATAAGACACAGACTGCTGCGAATCCTTGACCACAACATCGTGGGCGCCGCCTTCGACGATGGAGGTCGAGCTCACCAGGGTCAGGCGTGCCTTTTCCTGGAGCTCGGGGATCGAGAGGGCACCGCAGTTGCACATCGTGGACTTGACCTTGTAGAGCGTTCCGCCCACACCGTCCTTGAGGGAACCGGCGTAGGGAACGTAGGAGTCGACGCCCTCGACGAAGCTGAGCTTCGCGGCGCCACCCAGATCGTAGCGCTGCCAGTTGCGGGCACGCGCGGAACCCTCGCCCCAGTACTCCTTCATGTACTGGCCGTTGACGTTGACGCGCTCGGTCGGGCTCTCGTCAAAGCGGGCGAAGTAGCGACCCAGCATCATAAAGTCAGCACCCATGGCCAGGGCGAGCGTCATGTGGTAATCGTAGACGATACCGCCGTCGGAGCACACGGGCACGTAGACGCCGGTCTCCTCGTAGTACTCGTCGCGAGCGCGGCAGACGTCGATCAGCGCGGTGGCCTGGCCACGGCCGATGCCCTTGGTCTCACGGGTGATGCAGATGGAGCCGCCGCCGATACCAACCTTGATGAAGTCGGCACCGCAGTCGGCCAGGAAGCGGAAGCCCTCGGCGTCGACGACGTTGCCGGCACCGACCTTGACGTCCTCGCCGTAGTTGGCGCGGATCCACTCGATGGTGCGCTTCTGCCACTCGCTGAAGCCCTCGGAAGAGTCGATGCACAGGACATCGGCACCGGCCTCGATGAGCAGCGGCACGCGCTCGGCATAGTCGCGGGTGTTGATACCGGCACCGACCATGTAGCGCTTGTCGCCGTCGAGCAGCTCGTTGGGGTTGGTCTTGTGGCTGTCGTAGTCCTTGCGAAAGACGATGCCCATGAGGTGATCGTAGTCGTCGACGATGGGCAGGGCGTTGAGCTTATTGTCCCAGATGACGTCGTTGGCAACCTTAAGGCTGATGTTCTTGTCGCCCACGATGAGCTGCTCACGCGGGGTCATGAACTCGGAGACCGTCGTCGGTGACCGGCATGGTGGAGTGGCCGGTCTTCTCCTTGAGCTCGATGACCTGCTCCATGGTCATGTCAGGGGTCAGCGTGGAATCGGACTGAACGAAACCAGCCTTGTGATCCTTGACGGCCTTGACCATGGCGGCCTCGGACTCGGCGCTCTGGGAACCGTAAATGAAGGACAGGCCACCCTCGGTAGCGAGCGCGACACCCATGTCGACGCCCGAGACGGACTGCATGATGGCGGAAACCATGGGGATGTTCAGGGTGATTGCCGGCTTCTCACCGCGCTTAAAGCGGGTCAGCGGCGTCTTAAGAGAGACGTTGTTGGGGATGCACTGCGAGGACGAGTAACCAGGGACCAGCAGATACTCCGAAAACGTGTGGGACTCACCGGGAAAGAACGTAGCCATGTTTCTCCTTTTTCCATGCGACCGGTCGGCTGCAGGCCTCGTAGGACCCAGCCCAACCTTGGGCGCCCAATACTGGGGAAGTATCTTAACGCACTTTGACTGCTACAATGCATGATTTAAGAAGAGCACACGAGGGTTTGACGCAGGCTTTGCGTTTGCCCAGCAAACACTTTAGCGGGAAGACGTGGAGCACATGGAGTACAAGACGACGGCAAAGTTGGTCATTCAAGCGTTCGACAAAGATCTGCCGGGCGTGTTTGGACACGGCTGTGTCTTGCTGCTGCAGGGTATCGCCCGCGAGCACTCGCTCAACCGCGCCGCCAAGAGCATGGGCATGGCGTATTCCAAGGCCTGGCGCATTGTAAACGAGGCCGAAGGCCAGCTGGGCTGCAAGCTCATCGAGCGCGACGGCGCCCGCGGATCCACCCTCACCCCCGCCGGCGAACGAGCCATAGCGGTCTACGAGGAGCTGCAGACCGACATCAACCAAGTAATTGCCGCAAAGGCCAACGCCCTCATCGCCAGCATCAAAAAGTAGCTCATTTGGGACGGGGCCTTATAGCCACACAACCCCTTCTCATAAGTTGCGGTGAAATAGGGACTGTTTATGCGGTTAAAGCCGTAAATCAATCCCTATTTCACCGCAACTTATGGAGTTGAGGATGATTTAGCTAGTTGCGGAGGGCATTATCTAGGGTGGCGGCCACGATCAAGGGGTCATCGCTTCCGGCGAAGAGACGGATGGTGCTCCCCTGCTTGCCGCGTGGAGCCGAAAGGCGCGTCGTTGCGCCGCCGGCGGGCGATGTGCGAAACTCCCCGGGCAAAGCATCGAACAGCTTGCCCGCGCTACGCTCGATAAGGTCAAATTCAACTGCCGGGCCAAAGCCGTGCTCAAGGATTCCCGTTGCAGCCGCATGGTCGGGATGCGAGCTCAGCCCGGGATAGCGCACGTTGCGCACCATCTCATTGGCGGCCAGATACTCGGCCAGCGCACGTGCGCGGTCGAAATGTGCCTGCATGCGGACATCGAGCGAGCCCAGCCCGCGCTCCAGCACACCGGCCTCGTCAGCAGGCATATCAAGCTTGGCCAAGCCACAGCCCTCAAGCAGGGCATGCGCGCACTCAGCCGCGGCATCCACGCGATGGCGCTTGAGCTGCGAGCGCGCGACCGATACGGCAACCAACTTGCGCGGAGCATCACCGGCGCATACGCGATCGAGCGCCTCAAGCGACAGCGCAGCACCCAGCCGCAGCGAATCGCAGCCAAAAGCCGACGCCACCGTGTTATCCACCACAAACAGCGCGTGGGCCTCACGAGCAGCGCGACCCAAAGCGCGCAGATCGGGCACACGCAGACCAAGCCCGCCGATGGAGTTGACGAACCACCACAGGTGCGGACCCTCGGCATCAAACAAAGCATCAAAGCCCTCGGACGCAGCGGCAAACGCCTCGGCGGACGTCGAGCCCACCAGCGCGACGTCGCAGCCATCAAAGCCGCGCGCAAACGCATCGGCAAAGTCGTCCGCAAAGGCAACCAGACGATCGCCGGGACACACAATCCCCAGCTGCGACAGCGCTGCTGGCACATGCGAGGCCGCAAGCAACCGCGCCTCACGCGCGCCGGCTCTCAAAGCCCAAGCCTCTTCTAGCTGTTGCACGTCCACGCGGCACCGTCCCTTCATAAGCAAAAACCCACGATGCGGATGTTTCCCGCATCGTGGGCAACGGCTGCAGTATAGCGCCGATATGCGACGAATCTCCTAGATATTGAGCGCGTGATAGGTCACGCTCGCGCCCGGAGCGTCAACGGTCACGCCATAGGCCTCGGGATAGATGCGCGTCGAAAACACGAGCGCACCATCGTTCACAAACACCTCGACCGACGAGGCATCGCCAACAATGCGCACGTTACGAACCTCGTCGACGGATTCCCAGCGCACAGTACGACCGCAGCCGGCAGAAGCGCGGCCCTCATCAGTAAATCGCATCTCAAAGCGCGGGGGCAGTTCGTCCTCGGCGGGCACAAACGCCAGCTTCAACTCGCCATCAACGGTCGCGGTAAACGCGCCGTCGACACCGTCGACAACAACATCAAAGCAGGTATCGCCGGCAACCTCCAACGAGCCCTCCCCCACACGCACCGAGGCATAATGGTGCTCGATCTCGCGCACCGGCTGCTGCAGCACCACGCCGCCGGCACCGGCTGTAAGCTCACGCGGTACCGTCATGCAGTGCTGCCAGCCGGACACCACGGTGGGTGCGTTGCCATAGGTCGGCTCATCGGGCATGAACATCCAGCAGATTAGAATATGGCGACCGTCCTCGGACATAAACTCCTGCGGAGCATAAAAGTCTAATCCGGCGTCCCACAGGCGGAACTCACCCAGCTCATAGGCATCGTCACCACCGGTAATGTCGCCCGTTACAGGCATGTAGCCAGCAGCGTATACGTTGCCGCGGTCCCAACGGCCGCCCTCAAGACCCTGAGGCGAGAACGACAGAAACGCCGCCGTATCGCCATTCGAATCGAGCTCGATGTAGCCGGGGCACTCCCACATAAAGCCAAAGCGCTCGGGCGTAGACACACGGTTCTCGAGCTCCCAGCTCAGCATGTCGGGCGAGCCATACACCAGGATCTCGCCCACATCGCGCCCGGCACCCTCGCCGTGCATGGCGCAAAATCGACTATCGACGTGCGGCCCATCCACGCGACGACGCGCGCCCAGCACCATGTGATAACGCCCGTCCGCGTCACGCCACACCTTGGGATCGCGCACATGGCAGGTCAAATCCTCGGGATACTCCTCGGACGCCAGCACCACGCGCTTTTGGCTGAACTCACGCCCGGCAAAGCCATCAACGCTCTCGACATAGACGGTATCGGCGCGGCGGCCGGTATTGACGTAGTCGTACGTGCCGTCTGCATCGGAGAGTTTAACGTTGCCTGTGTACAGTACGCGAATGCGGCCGTCCTCGGCAAGCGCGGAGCCCGAATACACGCCATGGCAATCGAACGGCTCGTCGGGCAGCAGCGGGGCGCCAACGTAGTCCCACGTCATAAGATCGCGACTCGTCGCATGGCCCCAGGCCTTAACGCCACCCTCAACATCAAACGGCGCATATTGAAAATAAGCGTGGAACACGCCACCCGCTTGGCAAAGACCGGTGGGGTCGTTGAGCCAACCCGCCGGCGGCATAATATGGAAGTGCTGGCCATACGCGCCATGCCCGCACCCAGAGGCGGCAGCGTCAACAGCAGCAACCAGCTTTGCAAGGTCGCGACCAAGTGCATTAGACATATCAAAGTCCTAACGGATCGAAAGTAACAAGGCGCCAGAGAACGGCACCAGATACAGGAAACGCCCGCGAGCATACAACCCGCGGGCATTCCCTTAATCAAAAGCTCTTAGGCCTGCTCGAAAGCCTTGGGCTCGTCCTTGTACAGAACAACCGAGACGGCAAAGGAAACCAGCGCGGCGACCGCAAACATGATCGCGTACTGCACGGGCTGGGCCAGGCACAGCAGGATACCGAAGATGCCGGTAACGCCGGTGCCGGAAGCGGCAAGCGAGGTGAGCGCGCAGACCAGGGCACCGCAACCGCCGCCGATGCAGCCGGCGATGAAGGGCTTAAAGAAGCGCAGATTCACGCCGAAGATGGCAGGCTCGGTAATGCCCATGAAGGCGGACAGAGCCGAAGGAAGCGCCAGGCCCTTGATCTTGGCATCGCGGGTCTTAAAGGCAACGGCGAGCGCAGCGCCACCCTGGGCGATGTTGGCAGCGCTGGCGATGGGCAGCCAGTAGGTCACACCGTACTGGGCGAGCTGGCCCAGGTCGATGGCGGTGTACATCAGGTGGATACCGGAAACGACCGTCGGGGCATAGAACAGGCCGACGATAAAGGAACCGCAGCCGAAGGGCAGGGTCAGCAGGGCCTGGATCAGACCGAGGATGGCGTTCTCGGCCCAGACAAAGATGGGGCCGACGGCAACGAGCGTCACGAGCACGGTCACGAACACCGAGACGAGCGGGGTCACAAAGAGGTCGAACATCTCGGGAACGATCTTGTGCAGGCGCTTCTCGAGGAAGGCCAGAACGGCGCAGGCGATAACGATGGGGATAACGTGGCCCTGATAACCGACCCACTCAAAGCTGTAGACGCCGGGAATGACAGTGACCATGGTCTGCCCGCCCTCGGAGGCAACCGTATAGGCGCTCTGCAGCGAGGAGTTGATAAACGCACCGCCGACGACGGCGCCCAGATACGGGTTGGCGCCAAAGGCCTTAGCGGCGGAGTAACCGATCAGGATCTGCAGAATGCCAAAGGACGTTCCCGAGACCAGGTCGGCGATCTTGTAGATAAAGTTACTGGTGTCGAGCGCGATAAAGCCGTTGGAGGCCATAAAGTTGAGGGCGCTCATAATGCCCAGCAGCAGGCCCGAAGCCACGATGGCGGGGATGATGGGCACAAAGATGTCGCCCAGGGTCTTGATGGCCCGCTGATACCAGGGTGCCTTGGCGGCGGCCGCCTGCTTCACGTCCTCCTTGCTGCCGCCCTCGATGCCGGCCAGCTGGATGAACTCGTCGTATACCTTGTTCACCGTGCCGGTGCCAAAGATGATCTGCAGCTGGCCCTGTGCCTCAAAAACGCCCTTAGCGCCCTCGGCGATTTCCAGCTCCTGCTTGTTGACCTTTGCGTTGTCTGCGATGACCAGACGCAGGCGGGTGGCGCAGTGTGCGGCCGACACGATGTTGTCTTTTCCGCCGATGCAGTCCAGAACCTGTTGTGCTGCGTGTTTGTAATCCATAGTGCACTTCTCCTATGCTTGAT
>CAJMSL010000109.1 GCA_905216045.1 uncultured bacterium | reverse complement strand
CGAAGCTGTAGGAGCACCGGCAAAGGGATTGCCAGAACGCATGGCGTCATAGCGCGCACGTTTTTGCTCATCCGAAAGCACGGCGTAGGCCTCGGAAACCTCTTTAAACTTTTCCTCGGCATCCGGCTCTTTGTTGACGTCCGGATGGAGCTTGCGAGCCTTTTGCTGGAAGGCCTTCTGTATATCACGCGAGGTAGCGTCCTTGGAGACACCCAGAATCTCGTAATAATCTTTTTCGTTCATCGTCGCCATGCGCGGCAACCTCCTGCTCACAGCAGCGTATATATTCCGGTAATTCTACCCGAGCGGCCTAAGCTAGATCCCAAAACAGCTCGAACAGAACATTTCCATCGAGCCAGCCCAGGTGTGTCGGCGCCAGACGAGCTCGAACATGGCCCGCGACGACATCTGCCGAAGTGAAGGGTCCCTCATGGACTCCGAGCGTCTCGGGCACCCAAGTGGCAAGACCCAATTCGAGCGCGCGATCGCAAGCAGCTGTCAGCTCATCGGCCGGGATGACACGAGCCACGCGAACCAACAGGTCGGACGCAACACCGCGCGTCATGCGACAAGCGAGCATCAGGTCTTCGGCCGCAGCCTCGCGCTGCGACAGATATTCGGCCTCGAACGTCGTCGCGTCGTCGTCACGTTGCACCAGACGCACGCGGTACGCATCGCCTCGAGAAGACGCGCCGGGGAACAAACCTGCAAGACGGTCGAAATCCTCGGCGTCGAGCATGCCCGCGGCAGAACGACCCAGGCCCAGGTAGCCCCGTCCGGTCCAGTAGGCAAGGCTATGGGCGCACTCATGGCCGTCGTGTGCGCAGCTCGCCACCTCATACGGGTGATAGCCGGCGGCACCCAGGAGCTCGCGTGCCACGTCCATGCAGGCGGCCTGAAAATCCTCATCAGGCTCGAGCGACTCGTCGCGGCACGCCATGCGATAAAGGGGCGTCCCCTCCTCGAGCGTGAGCGGGTAGACCGACACATGATGCGGAGCCGCCGCCAGCACGCCATCGAGCGTGCGCTTCCAACTCGCTGCGGTCTGCCCGGGAAGTCCGCACATGAGGTCGCACGACACATCGAGGCCAGCGTCCTTCACCGTCGCGATGGCGGCGAGCGCCCGATCGGCATCGTGAATACGGCCGATGGCAGTAAGTTCGGTGTTATCGAGCGTTTGCACGCCCAGAGAGACGCGTGTGACACCAACCTTGACAAGTGCAGTAGCGAGCTCGGCGGTCAGCGACTCGGGATTGGCCTCGCAGGTAAACTCAACGGGGGCGCACCACGCACGAATACGCCGCGCCAGCTCCACCAGGCGCTCCCCCGCCAGCGACGGCGTACCGCCGCCAACATAGACGGTGCGGATCTGGTCGAGTGCCCCAGCCTTACCAAAAGCATCGAGGCGCGCGTACAACTGCTCAAAATAGGCATCGAGCGCAGCGCTCAGGTCGCACGGAGCAAAACTGCGCGAGTCAAAGTCGCAGTACCGGCACTTTTGGGCGCAAAACGGCACGTGCACGTACAGTGCGGTAACGGCCACCCTTAAGCCTCCAGAGGATGAGGGGGCACCGATTCGCCGGCGGCAAGGGCGGCCTCGCAGGCCACCACATCGCGCTCGATCTCATCGACCAGTGCCATAAACTCCTCGTAAGTGGAACAGCGCACCACATGGGCACGCCAAGCGGCGGCATGGGGCATGCCTTTTAAGTACCAGCTTGCATACGTGCGGGCACGCGACATGAGCGGCAGGAGCTCATGCGTCAGCGTTAGGTGCTCACGCAGGGCGTCCAGGCGCTCGACCGAGCTGCGCGGCGGCACCGGTATGCCATCGAGCGCAAGAGCGCGAGCATCACCAAAGACCCAGGGATTACCGTAGATACCGCGCGCGATAAACACCGCGCTGGCACCCGAGTTGCGCAGATGCTCCGCGGCATCCTCGGCCGAGAACACATCGCCCGAACCAATCACGGGAATCTCAACGGCGTCGGCAACCTCATCGACGACCGACCAATCGGCCTGGCCCGTATAGAGCTGCGTGGCGCAACGACCATGCACGGCGACTGCGGCAGTCCCTGCGCCCTCAAGCATCTGGGCAAATGTCGCGGCATTGCGGTCCTCGGCATAAAAGCCTTTGCGAATCTTGACGGTCACGGGCACGTGCGCCGCGCCCACCGTGGCCTCGACGATCTTCTCCGCCAGGTCGGGCGTGCGCATGAGCGCCGAGCCCTCGCCCTTGGTAACGACCTTGCGGGCGGGGCATGCCATATTGATATCGATGAGCGACAGGCGATCGCCAACGCGCTCCTCGACGGCAGCGACGGCGCTCGCAAACTGATCGGGCTTGGAGCCAAAGAGTTGCACGCAAATCTGCTGCTCCTCGTCGGCCGGTAGCACCAGGCGCCAGGTCTTGTTGCTGGCATAGGCAAGGCCCGCCACGCTCACCATCTCGCTGTAGGCAAGGTTGGCACCGCGACGGCGGCACATGATGCGGTAGGCAGGGTCGGTCACGCCCGCCATGGGAGCCATAAGGAACGGCTGCTCGGCATAGGCGCCCAGCAGCCGCTTGCTGTATTCAGAAAGCGCCATAGACCTACTCGTCCACCTTGAGGATCGCCATAAAGGCCTCCTGCGGGACCTCGACCGATCCGATGGCCTTCATGCGCTTCTTGCCCTCTTTCTGCTTCTCGAGCAGCTTGCGCTTACGCGAGATATCGCCGCCGTAGCACTTAGCAAGCACGTCCTTGCGACGCGCCTTGACGGTGGAGCGGGCAATGATCTTATTGCCGATAGCACCCTGGATGGGCACCTCGAACAGCTGACGCGGGATGATCTCCTTAAGCTTGTCGCACAGGCCACGGGCCAGACCATAGGCCTTGTCCTTGTGGACGATAAACGACAGCGCGTCCACCTCGTCGCCCGAAAGCAAGATATCGAGCTTAACGAGCTCGGAGGGACGGTACTCGTTGAACTCGTAGTCGAGCGAGGCATAGCCCTTGGTACGACTCTTGAGCTGGTCAAAGAAGTCCAGGATGAGCTCGGCGAGCGGCATGTCAAAGCGCATCTCGACCGATTTGCTCGTGAGATGGATCATGTCGGTTGTAATGCCACGGTGCTCGATAGCGAGCTGCATGACCGCACCCGAATACTCGGGCGGGCAGAAGATCTTAGCCTTGAGGTAGGGTTCCTCGATACGCTCGATGCGCGTGGCCTCGGGAAGATCCTGCGGGCTACGGACATCAATCATCTCGCCGTCAGTCTTGTAGACGTGATAGTCCACCGAGGGGCTCGTGGCAATGAGGTCCAAGTTGAACTCGCGCTCCAGGCGTTCCTTGACGACCTCCATGTGCAGCAGGCCCAGGAAGCCCACGCGGAAGCCAAAGCCGAGCGCCACCGAGGTCTCGGGCTCCCACACCAACGACGGGTCGTTGACGTGCAGCTTATCGAGGGCGTCACGCAGGTTCTCGTAGTCCTTGTTATCGATCGGGAACAGGCCCGTATAGACCATGGGCTTGGCCTCGCGGTAACCAGGAAGCGGCTCGGGGCAGGGGTTCGACGCCCAGGTAAGGGTGTCGCCCACGCGAACGGCCTCGGGGTCCTTCAGGCCCGTGACCACGTAGCCGACCTCGCCAACCGTCAGCGCGTCAACCGGGGTCTCGGCAGGACGCTTGACACCCACGCCGTCGACCAAAAAGTCGCCCTCTGCCTGCATCATGCGCAGGGTATCGCCCTTTTTGATGGAGCCGTCAAAGACGCGCACCGTGGCCACCACGCCGCGATACTCGTCAAAGTACGAATCCAGAATGAGCGCTTTGAGCGGCGCGTTCGCATCGCCCTTAGGCGGAGAGATCAAAAAGACGATGGACTCTAGAAGATCGTGAATACCCTCGCCGGTCTTGCCCGACACGCACACGGCATCATCGGCGGGAATCGCCAGGTCATCCTCGATCTCGGTCTTGACCTCGTCGGGATGGGCCGAGGGCAGGTCAATCTTGTTGATGGCAGGAACAATATCCAGATTGGCGTTCATAGCGAGCGTCGCGTTGGAGACGGTCTGCGCCTCGACGCCCTGCGTGGCGTCGACAACGAGCACCGCGCCCTCACAGGCTGCCAGCGAGCGCGAGACCTCGTAGGTAAAGTCAACGTGGCCCGGCGTATCGATCAGGTTGAACTGATACGTCTCGCCATCGTCGGCGTCATAGGAAACGCGGACGGCATTGGACTTGATCGTAATGCCGCGCTCGCGCTCGATATCCATGGTGTCGAGCAGCTGCGACTCCATGTCGCGCTCGTCGACGGTATGGGTGAGCTCGAGGATACGGTCACTGATCGTGGACTTGCCATGGTCGATGTGCGCAACAATTGAGAAGTTGCGGATGTGGGAAATGTCAATTGAAGTATTCATGCGGACTATCTTACCCGAGCGATACAAAAAATGGAGCCTGTTCCATAAAACAGGCTCCATTTATGCGCGTAATCTGTGTGGTGTGAAATTTACAACTTAGGCGTTGATGCTGTTCACGAGCTTGGCAAGACCGGACTTGCGGTTGGAAGCCTGGTTCTTGTGGATAACATGCTTGGCGGCAGCCATGTCGAGACGCTTGGTGACGGTCTTGAGGGCAGCCTGGGCCTTCTCGGCGTCGCCCTCGGCGACGGCGGACTGGACGTGCTTGGTCAGCGTCTTGAGCTCGGACTTGACAGCCTTGTTACGCATGCGAGCTGCCTCATTGGTGCGGATACGCTTCTTCTGAGACTTGATGTTTGCCACTTCTGGAGTTCCTTTCGAGTTCCTTGCAAAAAATGTATGACACCTCTGAGACACGGTGAGGTCATGCAAGCGCCTACTATAGCACGCTCCCCCTCAAAGGAATAGAACGAATTTGTCAAATAGGCAGGTATCATCACGATTTTCTCAAGATGTTCGTAATCCAGAGCAAAAGCGCGGTCTGAGAATCGGCCGAACCCTTCAGCGCGAGCTCCACATCGACCGCGCCCTCGAGCGCTGCGACGAGCTCTGCCATCGAAAAGCGACGTGACCAGGTCAGGTGATTCTTGACCTGCCAGGACTGGAGCTTAAGTGTTGCGGCCAACTCACGACCCTGTCCGCGCGCATCGAGCGCCTTGGCAACGACAAGCTCGCGGATGCGGCCGCACAGCAATGTGTAAGTCCACACGTAGCTCTTGGCGGGCAGTAGATTGAAGAGCTCGAGAGAGCGTCGCATGTCACGGGCCGAGACCGCATTGAGAAAGTCCCAGGGTTGAACCTCGGCCGTACGTACAATCCAGCGCTCAACGTCGGCAAGCTCAATCTGCGGCGCCTCGACCATCTGGGCAAGCTTAGCCAAGTCGTTATCGAGCATGCGAGTGTTTTCACCCGAACGCGAGACGAGTTCCTCGGCGGCCGCCGTCGAGATCGACTTGCCGTGCTGCGTCGCCATCTGTTGCACGCGGCGCGGTAACTCCCAGCGCTTGGTGCCGGAGCAATCGATCACGGCCTTCTTGTCGATTTTGGCGATCGCCTTATACAGGCGCGTGTACTTGGCAAGCGAGTCGGCGACGATGTGGCAGTCCGTTGTGGGGCTGGGACTCGCCAGATACTCGACGAGCGGCTCCGAGACCGCCTTGGCGAGCTTTGAGCAGCCATCAAGGATTACCAGGCGAAACTCACTACCCATCGGAAAGGTGTTAAGCGATCCGATAATCGACTCGATATCGGGGTCCTTGGTCATGTCGCGCTCATCGAGGTTGAAGTCGACCATACCCGACTTTTCCAGACGCGCTTTCATACGCGAGACGGCGTGATCGCGCTTGACTCCGTCGGTACCGACGATCAGATATGCCGGCAGCAGACCGGTTTCGGACATTGCGCTCCCCTCCCGCAGGCCTTCGTATTCGCTCCGTGCCATTCTAGCCCAGGGGCCCACCACACGCCAACGATGTCGTCACGGTTGCTGGCATCGCATCGCAAAGCCATTCGCAGTCGGCGTGACGGTAATGTCGCCGTGTTCGATAGTGCACGCGAACACGGCGCCCGCTTCCTTAACGGCATCGATGCAGGCATCGGACGGATGGCCGTATCGATTCCCTTCGCCCGCACTCGCGAGGGAAAGCTCGGGCTTCAGGACGTCCAGCAACTCATCATCGACTGAAACCTTAGAGCCGTGATGCCCAAGTTTAAGTACGTCGATATCCCCCACCTCCTGCACGAATTCCCGTTCTTGGTCGATCTCGGCATCACCGGTGAGGAGCATACGCAGGCCCTTGCCTTCCTGAACATATGAGAGCAGCAGGACAAGCGAGTCCTCATTTCCCTCACCATCCACGGACTCGAATGGCCACATCACGCGCGCGCAAAATGAGCCTATAGCGACCGTATCCCCACGGCGCACCTGCCGATACTCCACGCCAGGTCGGTTCAATACCTCTGCAGGAGCATCCTCCAGCGCATCCGCCGCCACGGCAATCGTACCGACCGGAAACTGTTCGAGCACGGCAGGCAGACCACCCCAGTGATCCTCATCCCAATGCGTCACAAAGA
>CAJMSL010000108.1 GCA_905216045.1 uncultured bacterium | reverse complement strand
TTCTTGTTCTTCCCTTTTTCCCCTTCTCTTTTTTCCCTAAAACTAAACCCCCCCCCCCGGCGAGCAAGCGGACGACAAACACATCTGTCCAATAATTCGTCTGAAACACAATGAAAAACCGTTTGATGTGAGTTAATATAAACAACGTCGTGAATCTGACTCCTGCCACATGCATGACAGGGGTTAAACACAAAAAGGAGTCAATTATGGTTTCTGAGAAGGCTACCCTCGTTAATCCTCAGGGTCTGCACATGCGTCCGGCTGGTCTGTTCGCCTCCACCATGGGCAAGTACGCCTGTGACGTGACGGTCGTTACCCCCGAGAAGGAGGTCAACGGCAAGTCCCCGATGGCCCTCATGGCTGCTGGTATCCCCTGCGGTACCGAGGTCGAGGTCAAGTGCGACGGCGCTGACGAGGCCGAGGCTCTGGCTGCTGCCATCGAGCTCATCAAGAGCGGTCTTGGCGAGTAGAACTCAAACGGGTCGCATGTTGAACAACTAAGTTCATATTTGGGGGCGCAGTGACCTGTTGTAAGGTAGCTGCGCTCTTTTGTCATGGATATGGCAAAACGCTTTATCACATGACACGGAGAGAGGAATGGGAATGTATCAGGGAGTCAACGCTTCCGAGGGCATCGGTATCGGCACCGTCATGGTCGCCGTCGATCCCGACTTGACGTTTGAGCCGCACGAGGTTGCTGATTCGGCAGCAGAGAAGGAGCGCTATCAGTCCGCTCTTTCGGTCTTCTGCGAGAAGACCCAGGCTCAGGCCGACCACATGAAGGAGACGGTGGGCGAGGCCGAGGCCGAGATCATGAGCGGACACATTGTCCTGGCTCAGGACCCGGGGATGACCGACGCCATCAACGCCGCCATTGACGGCGGTACCTGCGCCGAGCAGGCGCTCATGGACACCTCGACCATGTTCGAGAACATGTTCCTGTCCATGGACGACGAGATGTTCCGTCTGCGTGCGGCCGACATCGCCGACATCCGCACCGGTATTCTGGCTGAGCTGCTGGGCAAGGAGGTCGTCGACCTCTCCGTCCTGCCCGAGAACACTGTCGTTGTCGTGCACGACCTCACGCCGTCCATGACCGCCACGATCGATAAGGCCCACGTTGCCGGTATCGTCACCGAGACCGGTGGCCGCACGTCGCACTCCGCGATCATTGCGCGCGCCCTCGAGATCCCGGCTGTCCTTTCGGTTTCCAACAGCTGCACCGCTCTGCGCAACGGTATGACTGTTGTCGTCGACGGTGGCAAGGGTATCGTTGAGGCCGATCCCGACGAGGAGACGCTCGCTGCCTACACCGCCAAGGCCGAGGCCTTCGCTGCCGAGAAGGCAGCCCTCGAGGCCTTCCGTGGCAAGCCGTCCGTGACTGCCGATGGCATCAAGAAGATCATCGCCTGCAACATCGGTAACCCCGATGACGTGCCCAACGCGCTCGATCACGACGCCGAGGCCATCGGTCTGTTCCGCTCCGAGTTCCTGTTCATGGACTCTGCTGAGCTTCCTTCCGAGGAGGAGCAGTTCAACGCCTACCGTAAGGTCGCCAGCGCGCTCAAGGGTGCTCCGGTCATCATCCGCACGCTCGATGTGGGTGGCGACAAGGAGATTCCGTATCTGCACATGGTCAAGGAAGACAACCCCTTCATGGGCTTCCGTGCCGTGCGTTACTGCCTGGCCAATCCCGACCAGTACAAGGTCCAGCTCCGCGCTCTGCTGCGCGCTAGCGCCTTCGGTGACGTCAAGATCATGATCCCGCTCGTCACCTGCGTCGAGGAGGTCTTGGCTGTCAAGGAGCTCGTCGAGCAGTGCAAGGCCGAGCTGACCGAAGAGGGTCGCAAGTTTAACGAGAACATCGAGGTCGGCATCATGGTCGAGACGCCCGCCGCTTCGCTGCTCGCAGACCGTCTGGCCGAGGTCGCCGACTTCTTCTCCATCGGCACCAACGACCTGATCGGCTACACCATGTGCGCCGACCGTGGCAACGACACCATCTCCAACCTGTACCAGGTGTACTATCCCGCCGTGCTCCGCTCGCTTAAGAACATCATCGAGAGCGGCGTGAAGGCCGGCATCATGGTCGGTATGTGCGGCGAGGCCGCTGCCGATCCGCTGCTCGAGCCGCTGCTGATCAGCTGGGGCCTGGAGGAGTTCTCGATGAGCGCTCCGTCGATCCTGCGCGCCCGCAAGACCATCAGCCAGTGGACCAAGGCCGAGTGCGACGAGCTCGCCGAGAAGGCGCTCGCCTGCAACACCGCCGCCGAGGTCAAGGCACTGCTCGAGTCCGCAGCTCGCTAATTTGGTATCAGAGGTACCCGCGTGGTTGGAATGGGCCGGCCACGCGGCCCTCACATATACAGGGGGTACTGTAAATGTTCTACACGCTAACCGCTAACCCGGCTGTCGACATGACGGTTTCGAGCTCTCCGCTCGAGCCCGACGAGAACGTCCGCACCGGCTCGGCCAGCTACACGGCTAACGGCAAGGGCCTCGACGTGTCCTTCGCCTTTAAGAAGATGGGCGTCGACACCGTCGCGCTCGGCTTCTTCGCCGGCTTCACGGGCAAGTTTATCGTCGAGGAGGTCATGAACCTGGGTTGCCTGTGCCGCCCGGTCTGGACCGACGGTATCACGCGCATCAACACCTACGTCAACGATGGCCAGCACGAGTACGGCATCCTGAACCCCGGCGCTCCGATCACGCCGCAGCACCAGGAGGAGCTCTACAACATCCTGGACACCGCGGGCGATCTTGAGTGCCTGATTGTCTCCGGCTCCGTGCCTCCCAAAGCTACGCCCGACTTCCTGGCTCAGGTCATGGAGCACGCTCAGGCTCGTGGCGCCGACGTCGTCCTGGATCTGTCCTCCGACAAGCTCAAGGAGCTCGCTCACAAGAAGCCGCTGCTCATCAAGCCGAACCATCACGAGATGAAGGCCATCTTCGGCGTGCCGGTCGACACCGACGACGAGGTTCGCGTTGCTATGAAGATGGCTCACGACGCTGGCGTTCAGAACGTGCTGCTCACCCGTGGTTCAACATCAAGCTGGTTTCTTCCATCTGCGCCGGCGACTGCACCCTCGCTGCGTTCCTGCACAAGTGGTACAGGGATCGCGACAACGTCGAGGAGGCCATGAAGCTCGCTATGGCCACCGGCGCCAACGTTGCCGAGTCCGTCGGCATCGGCGACTTCGGTCACGTCGACGAGTACAGCAAGCGCGTTGCTGTCCGCAAGCTCGATCGTCAGTAATCGAAACGCGAAATATTCGTGCGCATGCGGCGCCCCGGTTTCGGCTGGGGCGCCTTTTTGTTCCGCCACGGGGGAGAGGTGTCCCGCCGTACTTCATCGCTTCCACACCGTTCACCGAGTTGTCCTAGCCTTTTACCAATGCGTGGAATATACTTTCATTAACACGTTGCTTCGTGAAAGGAACATTCATGATTTACACGCTCACTGCAAATCCCGCCATTGACTACAACATCGCCTGCGACGGCCTTGCTGCCAACACCGTCACGCGTACTCGCAACGCCGTCTATACGCCCAACGGCAAGGGCCTCAACGTCTCGTTTACGCTTGACCACTACGGTGTCGACCCCACGGTCCTGGGCTTCGTCGCTGGCTTCTCGGGCGAGTTCATCGTCAAGGGCGCCGAGGCCCTGGGCGTGCCCGTCAAGCCCGTGTGGACCGACGGCATCACGCGCGTCAACGTGTTCCTCAATGCCGGCCCCGACACCGAGTACAACATGGTCAATGCCGGTGCCGCCATCAACGAGGCCAACGAGCAGGAGATGTTTGAGCTCATCGATTCGCTCGATGACATGACCTGCCTGGTCATCAGCGGCTCGCTGCCTCCCAACACTTCCGAGGGCTTCCTGGCCGAGGTCCTGCGCCGCGTCAAGGCCAAGGGGGCCGAGTTCGTCCTCGACATCTCGAGCCATCAGCTGGCAGACCTCATAGCCATGGAGCCGCTGCTGATCAAGCCCAATGACGATGAGCTGCTCGACATCTTTGGCATTAAGGTGAGCGGTGGCGACGATGAGTCTGTCAAGGGCGCTATGGCCGAGCTGCACGCCAAGGGCGCCAAGAATGTGCTGTTGACCCTGGGTGGCGCCGGTGCGTACTTCTCCAACGGCGAGCATATCTGGTTTGCCAACCGCACCTTCGACGTCAAGCTGCTGTCGACGGTGTGCGCCGGCGATTCCTCGCTCGCTGCCTTCCTGTCCGTGTGGCACGACGCCCCCGAGCGCGTCGAGGACGCCCTGCGCCTTTCGATGGCCACTGGCGCCAACGTGGTCGAGTGCCCCGGTCTGGGTGATTTTGCCAAGGTGGACGAATATAAGAAGCACATCGAGGTTCGCCAGGTCTGCTAGTTCCGGCACCTTGTCTGAATAGTTTGATTATTTCGCATCCGTCTTAGACTAGGACGGATGCGTTTTTGTTTATCGGACTTGCGTGTGCAGTGGAGGCTGTTTCTTGCTAGACTTCTTGCAGACGCAATCGATAGCCAATTTGATAGTCGCAGGAGGCCATAGGCATGTGCAATGTTTCGCTCAACGGTACTCAACCGTCCGATGCGTCCCTGCGCGTCCTGCGCGCGCTTGAGGCGGCTGGTCTTGAGGCTTGGTACGTGGGCGGTTGGGTGCGCGACGCCCTGATGGGGTGCCCCAGCCACGATGTTGATATGTGCTGTAGCGGCCTGTGGCAGGAGTCTAAATCGGCGCTCGAGGCCGCTGGTATCGCGGTCGTGGAGTCGGGCATTAAATTTGGCGGAATCACGGCT
Organism: uncultured bacterium; assembly: GCA_905216045.1. Taxonomy (GTDB): domain Bacteria; phylum Actinomycetota; class Coriobacteriia; order Coriobacteriales; family Coriobacteriaceae; genus Collinsella. The sequence goes on along the minus strand of CAJMSL010000108.1, from coordinate 1,947 downwards.
ATTTCCGATGGCGAGCGTATTGAGGTCACAACGTACCGTCTGGATGGCTTTTACACCGATGGGCGCCATCCTCAGAGTGTCGAGCGTGCCGCCTCGCTCGAGGATGATCTGGCGCGCCGCGACTTTACCGTCAACGCCATGGCCTGGCATCCCGAGCGCGGGCTTGTCGACCGCTACGACGGCCAGGGTGACTTGGAGCGCAAGCTGATTCGCGCTGTCGGCGATCCCAGGCGTCGCTTTAACGAGGACGCCCTGCGCATGCTGCGCGCGGTGCGCTTTGCCTGCCGCCTGGACTTTATGATTGAGCCCGAGACCAAGCGTGCGCTTGCCGAGTGCGCGCCGCTGCTCGATGCCGTAGCGCGCGAGCGTGTGGGTATTGAGCTCGAGGGCATTCTTTCGACCGGTCACGGGGGAGACGCGATGCTGCGCTACCCCGAGCTCATCTGCGCCGCTGTGCCCGAGTTGGCAGCGGGTCGCGGGTTTGATCAGCGAAGTGTCTATCATGCGTTTAACGTCTACGAGCATATCGCCCGTGTGCTGACGGTGGCAGGGGAGCTGGCGCTGTGCGACGGCGTCGCGCCATCGTCGAGCCTTATGTGGGCGGCGTTTTTGCACGATGTCTCCAAGCCCGAGTGCTTTACGGTCGATCACGCCGGCAGCGGACACTTCTACGGTCATCCCGAGCTCGGCGCCAAGAAAGCGCGCGTCATTATGGATCGCCTGGCGCTTTCGCACGACCTGGTGCGCGATGTGTGCCTGCTTATCAAATACCATGACAAGCCGCTGCGCCCCGAGCGCTTCTGCCTGCTCAATATGATGCGCGCGCTTTCGGGTGAGGGCGTCGACACGGCCCGCCTGATTGACGAGCTCATGGACCTTAAGCGTGCCGACACACTTGGCAAGGCCCCGTCGTGCTTCTATTACGTCGAGACGATCGAGGAGATGCGTGCACTCGCCCATAATCTGTTGGGGGCAGGGGAGCCCTATACGCTCAAGATGCTCGCCATCAACGGCGGCGACCTGATCCGTGCCGGAGTCAAGCCCGGGCCGGAACTGGGTCAGCTTCTCAACTCCGCCCTCGACGCCGTGATCGAAGACAACATTCCCAACGAGCGCGAAGCTCTTTTGGTCCATCTCAACTTGAATTAGCTACTCAGTTTACCTGCGTGTTCCATAACCTGCCGACAATTTTTCGGCAATTTGGAATTTCTTCTTGCGCTGACGTTTTTTGTCCCGTAATATATTTTCTCGCAGCACGGCAGTGCAGATGTCATGTGGCCCGTTCGTCTAGCGGTTTAGGACGCCGCCCTCTCAAGGCGGAGATCACCAGTTCGAATCTGGTACGGGCTACCATGCATCTCATACCCGGTCTTCCCATAGAAGGCCGGGTTTTTTATTTTCAAACAACCGTCTGCAATTCCCGTTTGAACCAGAGCTTTGCGTTCTGCCTATGGCCCTTACGGGTACAATATCCAAGATATTTTGACTGTTAGAAGGAGTCTCATGACGGAGTCCTCTCAGCATACGTCTAAGCCCCAGGTCGAGGTTGAGGCCTCGGGCGGAGATGACAATAAGAGCGCACGCCGTGGCGCCATCTTTATCGGCGTCGTGCTGGTGGGTTATATCGTCTATCTGGTGGTAACCGGGCAGATGGGGCAGTTCTGGGCCGCTATGTCAAGCGTCCAGGCGCCATGGCTCGTTGTCGCGTGTCTTTGCATGTTCATGTATCTGTTCTTTGGCATTGTGGCCTATGCGATCGCCGTCTGGCTCGACCCATATTCGCCCGTCGGTATTCGCGACCTCATTTCGGTCGAGGCGAGTGGCATCTTCTTTGGCAACTTGACGCCTATGATGATGGGCTCGACTCCCGCCCAGATCTACCGCCTGACCAAAGCGGGCCAAAATGTCGGCGAGGCCGGAGCCACGCAGTTCACGCGCTTTATCGTG
>CAJMSL010000107.1 GCA_905216045.1 uncultured bacterium | reverse complement strand
ACCGCCTCAAATTTATGGCGTCGAGACGCTTTGGTTTTGGGCGGAGACCTTGACCGTTTTTGTTCAGATGTTTGCGGGATGCGTTGCGGCAATAGATTTATGGCGGTATCGCAACTCGTTCCATTGGGTGCCGCGTCGCCTTTTGAGGTCGAGGCGTATTTGTTGCTTGGACTGCCGCGAGCCCTGGGAGGCGAAGGTTTTTGCGGCATAGAGCTTAATGTTGAAGTGATGCTAAACACAAGTGCTCGAGCGATTGTGGAAAAGTCCCGTGTATATATCGACCTACTTCTTTCTTCGCCGGACGGCAGGCGACAGGTGGCCATTGAATGTCAGGGAAAGGCCTCGCACGGACGCGCAGGGGATGGCTTGCGTGACGCTGACCGCATGACAGCCCTTCAGGCCATGGGCTACGATGTACTTCTCCTGACACACAGACAGATATCCGATGAGGATAGATTCCGCGCGATCGTTAAGGCCGTATGCAGGATGCTCGATGCTGAATATCGTGATAAAAGCTCAGATGAGCAGACGGCTGAGACATTACTCCGGTCTGAGCTATTCGTTGACTGGACAAAATTGGGAGTAATCGACGGAAAGATGCCCGTTAGACACAAAACAGCTCGATCGTGGACGGCTGCGGTTCTAAGTGAGTAGACTTTTGACACTTTGGCGACCAGGCCGTTTTGAAACAAGTCATTTACCTGCGACTTTATAAAGCAATACGGATGGTCAGCTCGGCAAGTTCCAAAAAGTCTACTCACTTAGTTTTGACGAGAAGCCGATGCCTAAGGTGGTCTTATTTCAGGGAGTTAACAAGTTCGTGAGGCACGAAAAAGGCCCGAACCATGCGGTCCGGGCCTTATAAATCTAGAGAATGTCTCTCAGGCGATTGGCTTAGCCGAAGTAGCGCTTAAGCAGGCCGGCGAAAGCCTTGCCGTGGCGGGCCTCGTCGCGAGCCATCTCGTGCACGGTGTCGTGGATGGCATCGAGGCCGGCGGCCTTGGCGCGCTTGGCAAGATCGGTCTTGCCGGCGGTGGCGCCGTTCTCGGCCTCAACGCGCATCTCGAGGTTCTTCTTGGTGGAGTCGGTCACGACCTCGCCCAGGAGCTCAGCGAACTTGGCGGCGTGCTCGGCCTCCTCGTGGGCAGCCTTCTCCCAGTACAGGCCGATCTCGGGATAGCCCTCGCGATGAGCGACGCGAGCCATGGCCAGGTACATACCGACCTCGGAGCACTCGCCCTCAAAGTTGGCGCGCAGATCGGCAACGATGTCCTCGGAGACGCCCTCCATCTTGGCGACACCCACGACGTGCTCGGCAGCCCACTCGAGCTGACCCTCCTCCTGCTTCAGGAATCGAGAACCGGGAACGCCGCACTGGGGGCACTTGAAGTCCTCGGGCAGCTGGTCGCCGTCGAACTCTTCCACATAACCGCAAACGGGGCAAACAAACTTCATGATTCGATCCTTTCGATCGATGGCGATGGGGCGCTTGTCCGGTCCCGTAAGGGCCCTCTCCGGACGTGCGTCTTGACGAGTTCTATTATCCATAAATGCAACCAAATGTGAAGCCTATTAGAAATGATTTTTAATAAAATAATTTCGAGATATGAAGATGTTGATTGATTAACGATTGGGAGGCCGTCTGCGATCTTTGCTGAGTACAATCGGGCGAGCAAATGTTGACCTATCAACAAATGAAGGAGTTTCCTTTATGCATCTAGCCCGTCGTGCCTGGTGCCGAACATATCAGAAGGTTTTTCGCATTGCATTGCCGATCCTGCCCTATACCGAGCCGCGCATTTTGGAGCATGCCGAGGATGTGCCCGCGGTGCTTCAAAAGCGCTCGATCCAGAAGGTCCTTATCGTGACGGATCCCGGCATTGCCCGTCTGGGGCTCACGGCACCGCTCGAAACGGCGCTCGCATCCAGGGGAATTGGCGTTGCGGTCTATGCCAAAACATCAGCGAACCCCACGGTTTCAAACGTGGAGGAAGCGGCGTCCCTGTATCGAGAGAGTGCCTGCCGGGCCATTATCGGCTTTGGCGGAGGATCAGCCATGGACTGCGCCAAGGGCGTGGGCGCACGTATTGCGCAGCCAAACAAGCCCATCAACAAGATGCGCGGCCTGCTGCGGGTTCATCGTCGCCTGCCGCTGCTCATCGCCGTTCCCACTACCGCCGGTACGGGAAGCGAAGTCACGCTTGCGGCGGTAATTACCGATGACGAGACGCACTACAAATACCCCATTAACGACTTTGTGCTCATCCCGCGCTTTGCGGTGCACGACCCCGAGTTTACGCGCGGTCTGCCCGCCTCCATTACGGGGCAAACGGGCATGGACGCCCTGACGCATGCCGTCGAGGCCTTTATCGGACGAAGCACCACGCCCTATACGCGTAAGATGGCGCGACAAGCGGTGCAGCTTATCCACGACAATTTGCTCGAGGCCTATGAGCATGGCGATGACATGCGTGCGCGTCGCAATATGCTTTCGGCGGCGTATAAGGCGGGTGTTGCCTTTACGCGCTCCTATGTTGGATATGTGCATGCCATCGCGCACAGTCTGGGCGGGCGTTACGGGATTCCGCACGGCTTGGCCAATGCCATCATCCTGCCGCACATGCTTCGCGCCTATGGCGAAGCTGCTGCTCCTAAGCTCGCTGATCTCGCCCGCATGGCCGGCATCGTGCCGGTTAACGCGCAGGACAGCCTGGCGGCCGAGGCCTTTATCGATTGGATCGATTGCATGAACGAGATCCTGGGAATCCCCAAATATGTCTCGGGCATTCGCCGCTCCGACATTCCCGAGATGGCGGCGCATGCCGATGCCGAGGCCAATCCGCTGTACCCCGTTCCGCTTTTGATGGACCGCTTGGAGCTCGAGCGTATGTACGAGGTCGTCGCGGGTGGTATGTTTGAGGACGAGAACTAGGAGGGTGCCATGAACACCGAGGAAATTGCGCGCATCGTCGGCGATCAGCGCACTTACTTTAAAACGCACGCTACGTTTGATGTTGATGCCCGACGTCGCGCGCTCGTGAGTTTACGCGATACGGTACGGGCGCACGAGGCCGATATTGCCCATGCACTCAAGACCGATTTGGGAAAGTCGCATGACGAGGCATATATGTGCGAGATCGGCACGTCGCTTTCCGAGATTCGTCATCAGATTGCGCATGTGGCTCGATGGAGTCGTCCACGCCTGCGTCCGTGTGACCTTGCTAACGCCGTGAGCGTGTGCAAAACGCAAGCCGTGCCCTATGGCGTCACACTCATCATGGCTCCGTGGAACTACCCGTTTTTGCTAACACTCGAGCCGCTCGCCGGCGCCCTTGCCGCGGGCAATACCGTGGTCATCAAGCCGAGTGCCTATGCTCCGGCATCGAGCGCGGTGCTCAAGCAAATCTGTGAAGAGGCATTTGATCCGTGCCTGGTGACGGTTGTCGAGGGCGGGCGCGCCGAAAACGAAGCGCTGCTCGATGAGTGCTGGGACAAGATTTTCTTTACCGGTAGCGTTCCGGTCGGCAAACTCGTCATGGAGCGCGCAAGTAAAAACCTCACGCCCGTGACGCTTGAGCTGGGCGGCAAGAGCCCCTGCATCGTGGATGCGACGGCAAACTTGAAGGTCGCGGCACGGCGTATCGCCTTTGGCAAATGGCTCAACGTGGGGCAGACCTGCGTGGCGCCCGACTATCTGCTGGTCGATACGCGCGTGCACGATGAGCTGCTGGGCCTCATCAAGGAAGAGGTCCGCCGTATGTTTGGCGAGCATCCGCTCGATAACGAGGATTACGGGCATATCGTCAACGCCAAGCATTTTGCGCGCGTGCGCGGGCTGATCGATCCCGATAAGGTCGTGCTTGGAGGCACCGCGCGGGAGACTTCGCTGAAGATCGAGCCGACGATTTTGGACGGCGTGACCCCCGATGACGCCGTGATGCAGGAGGAGATCTTCGGTCCCATCTTGCCGGTGCTGACGTTTGAGAGCCTAGACGAGGCCGAAACGTTTATTACGGATCGTCCGACGCCGCTGGCCCTGTATATCTTTAGTCAGGATCGCGCAGTTCAGCAGCGCTTCATGCGTTACGTGCCCTTTGGCGGTGGCTGTGTCAACGACACGATCATGCACTTGGCTACGAGCCATATGGGCTTTGGCGGCATGGGCGCGAGCGGTATGGGGCAGTACCATGGACGCGAGAGCTTCGATACGTTTAGCCACAAGAAGAGCATCGTGAACAAGGCAACGTGGCTGGACGTGCCATTCCGCTACGCTCCTTACGCAAGCTGGAAGCACAAGTTCGTGCGCATGTTTGTTCATTAGAATCAGATGGCGTAGCGACAAACGGTCGAAAGGTGCAGGCAGGATGAATTTGTGTCCGCACGAGTTCGTAGACTTCTCAATAAGGTTAAGCGCCGGTTTATCTGGCCGTTAGGGGAGTTGCCATGTACGAGCCTTCGCGTGTTCTTCTGTCATTTCACATTGCAGGATTTCAGTATGCCGATGGCGCCTTGGTCTTGGGCGATCTTAAAGCGGGCGATAAACTGACGCTGTGTGCCGAGCGCGATAATCCCCATGACCCCGAGGCAGTTGCGATCTACTATGGCAAGACCAAACTTGGCTACGTTCCGGGAAACGAGGTCGGCCCACTGTCCCTGATGATGTATTACGGCCACGAGGACGTATTTGAGGCCCGTGTGCAACAGGTTGCCCCCGAACGCAGCCCGTGGCATCAGGTGCGCGTTGGGCTCTATGTGGTGGATGCTCGCTAGTCGGCAATGGAGGCTGCCATGTTTGATGACGATGACCTGTTCGATCTGACAGATGATCCGTTTGAGTGGGATATGCTACTCGATGACGATGAGTTGGAGCAGGACCGTAGGAAACGGCAGGACAAGAAAACTCAGAGTGACGCTTCGAAAAAGCGAGACAAGCGCCGCCGCGGACTGTTCGGTGGGCTCTTTGGATAACCGCCGCATCGCTACGTCTGTATACTTAGCACGAGTTGAACACGTTGCGAAATGAGGACATAGACGATGATGTGGTTTACCGCCGACCTGCACCTGGGCGATACGAATATCTTGCACGATATGGATCGGCCGTTTGATTCGGTCGAGGAGATGAACCGCAAGGTCATCGCTGCCGTCAATGAGTGCGTGGCGGCGGACGACCGTCTCTATATTCTGGGTGACTATACTTATCGTTTGCCCCTGGCGGAGGCGGTGCGCCTGCGCGAACGCATCGAATGCCAGAACGTAACGCTCATCCGTGGTAACCATGACGGCGACTGGGAAGATCCAGCTGCGCCCCAAATCTGGGATGACGTGCGCGATTATCTGGAAGTCGCTCCCGGTTACGCCAAAGGCCATCGCCTGGTAATGAGCCACTACCCCATGCTCAGCTGGAATGGAAAGGCGCGTGGCGCCATCATGCTGCACGGGCATATCCACAGCAGGGGAGACCGCACCAACGCGCGCAACCGCGATCGCGAACGCCCGATCCTGCGCTATGACGTTGGCCTTGATGCCAACGACTACAGACCCGTAAGCCGTGACCAAATCCTTGACTTCTTTGGACTGTAATTTTCAAACTGTCACTCAAACCACCACAAAGGGGACAGGCACCTTTGTGGTGGTCCTGGCGCCGTTGCCATTATGGCGGCGGCGCCTTTTTTGTCCGTGCGGCGCGGTAGAGTGTAGCCGGTTGATATTTGCGTCCATCGAGGAGCTGCTATGAATGAGATCAAGTGCCCGCATTGTGGCGAAGTCTTTAAGGTCGATGCATCCGGCTATGCGGATATCGTCAAGCAGGTGCGCGATGCCGAGTTTTCGCGCGACTTGGATGAGCGTGTGAAGGCAGTCCAGCGCGAGGGCGAGCAGGCGCTGGAGCTTGAGCGCTCGCGTTCGACGGCTGCCTTGCAGGAGGCAGAGTCTCAGCGCAACGCTCAGCTTGTCGAGCAGAAGAACACTGCGGATCAGAAACTGGCGCAAGAGGTTGCCAAGCGCGATGCTGAGCTTGCCGAGCTGCGCGCTAAGCTCGAGGGCGCTGCCGCAGAGCGCGAGAGTGCAAGCCAGCGCGCGGCGGTAGAGGCACGAGCCAATGCTCAAAAGGAAAATGCCGAACTCCAGCGTGAGATTGATAGCCTGCGTGCGCAGCTTGGGCGCAAAGATGACGAAGCAAAGCTTGCCGAGTCGGCGGCGCGCAACGCTGCTCAAAACGATTTAGCTGCGCGCGACGCTCAGATTGCCGAGCTGCAGGCCAGGCTCGCCGCGGCGGACAAAGCCCAGGAGATGGCGCTTGCCGCTGCCGCGGCAGAGTCGCAGCGTGAGCTCGATGCCGCTCGCAGCGAGGCCGAGCGCGCGCTTACTGACTATCGCGCGAAGGTGCAAGAGAAGTTCTCCGCCGCAAAGGCTCAGTCCGAGCAAGAGGCCGAGGGCCTGCGTGCCCAGCTGCGCGAGCAGGAACTGATGGCAAAAATGAACCTGTCAGAGGCGGTCGCCGCGGCGGAGCGTGAGCGCGATGAGGCACGTGCCAAACTGACGAGCGAGCTGGCAGTGCGCGATTCTCGCGAGGAGCAGGCCAAGGCGGCACACGAGCTCGAGCTTGCGCAGGCCAAGCGTGCGAGCGTCGGTTTTACTGCTAAGGTATTGCTGGCATAAAATGCACTTTTGAGCGTATCCGTCAGAGTGGGATCGGCACAGGCCGGATAACTTACACTATAGGTGTCGTCTCCGGATACTTGACTGATGCAATAACGGCCTTGGGT
>CAJMSL010000106.1 GCA_905216045.1 uncultured bacterium | reverse complement strand
CGCGAGGAGATCGCGCCGCCGGCGGAGACCAGGAAACGTTACTACGACCTCCTTCGCCAGACGAGGAAGTCCGAGGAGAAGCTCCTTGAGCTGCTCTCAAAGGGAGGCTATGTCGATGGAGAGTAGAATCCCCCAGGAAGAGCTGAACAACCATCTATGGAACGCGGCGGTTCTGCTGCGCACCTACATCGATGCCGGCTCGTACAAGCAGTACATATTCCCGCTGCTATTCTTCAAGCGCCTCTCAGATGTTTACGACGAGGAGACCGCCGAGGCATTGGAAGCCTCTGACGGAGATGCGGAGTTCGCCGCCCTTCCCGAGAATCACAGCTTCGCAATCCCGGACGGCGCCCACTGGTGCGATGTCCGCGAGGCCACGGAAAACATCGGTAAGGCCATCGTGGGCGCCTTCCGCGCCATCGAGACGGCCAACGGTTCCAAGCTGCGTGGTATCTTCGGCGACGCCGCCTGGACTAACAAGAAACGACTTCCCGATCGCCTGCTCAAGGACCTCATCGAGCACTTCAGCGCTATAACGCTCTCCATCGCCAATTGCCCCGAGGACGAGCTCGGCCAGGGCTACGAGTACCTCATCAAGAAGTTTGCGGACGATTCTGGACACACCGCTCAAGAGTTCTACACCAATCGCACGGTCGTCCACCTAATGACCGAAATCCTCCAGCCCAGGCCCGGCGAGTCCATCTACGACCCCACCTGCGGCAGCGCCGGCATGCTCATCTCCTCCATTGCCCACCTCAAACAGCACGGAGAGGAATGGCGCAATGTTCACGCCTACGGACAGGAGATCAACCAGCTATCCTCCGCCATCGGACGCATGAACCTATTCCTGCACGGCGTCGAGGACTTCGAAATCGCAAACGACGACACGCTACGGCACCCAGCCTTCCTCGAGGCGGGAAAGCTGCGCACCTTCGATATGGTACTCGCTAACCCTCCCTACTCGATCAAACAATGGGACCGCGAGGCGTTCGCGTCGGACCCCTACGGCCGCAACTTCCTCGGCACCCCGCCGCAGGGACGAGCAGACTACGCCTTCATACAGCACATCCTCAAGAGTATGGACCCACACACAGGCAGGTGCTCCATTCTCCTCCCCCATGGCGTACTCTTCCGCAACGAGGAATCGGAGATGCGCGAAAGGCTCGTGAGAAGCGATCTCGTTGAGGCGGTCATCGGACTCGGCGCAAACCTCTTCTTCAACTCGCCCATGGAGGCCTGCATCCTCATCTGCCGCAGCGAGAAAGCGCCGAATCGAAGCAAGAAAATACTGTTCGTAGATGCCTCTGCCGAGGTAACCCGCAAGAACGCGCAAAGCTACCTTGAGCCTCAACACATCAAGAGAATCGTCGATGCCTACCGATCTGACGAGGACATCGAAGGGTTCTCATCCCACGCATCGTTTAGTGAGCTCGAGGGCAACGCCTTCTCGCTCTCCATCCCTCTGTACGTGAAGCCCTCCAATGATGAAAATGCTGACGACAGAAGCATCGAGGAGACGGTAGAAAGCTGGAGAGCCGCCTCCACAGAGGCCGCGTCCCTGCTCGATATTATTGCTGCGAAATTGCATGAAAACGATGGTGAGTAACATGACCCACGTTTGCCTGGGCGATGTGGCCCGCGAAATCAAACAGAAGGTCCCTGTAGACCAAGAACTGCCGACGGTCGGCCTTGAGCATCTGGACCCCGGCGAAGTCGAACTCGCCCATTGGGACGAAGGTGTCGAGACCACCTTCACTAAGGCTTTCTCAAAGGGGCAGGTGCTGTTCGGGCGTCGCAGGGCCTACCTGCGCAAAGCGGCCGTCGCCCCATTCGACGGAATCTGCTCTGGAGACATCACCGTCATCGCCCCCAAGGACAACCTCTCTCCGAGGCTGCTCCCGTTCATCATCCAGAACGACGCCCTATTCGAGCACGCCGTCACCAATTCGGCAGGCTCCCTCTCGCCAAGAGTCAAGTGGCGGAGCCTTTCGCAATTTGAATTCGAGCTTCCCAGCATTGCTAAGCAAGAAGATCTTGCCGACATACTCTGGACCGCACAAGAAACGAGGTCTCACTACAGGCAGCTGCTTACAGCCTGCGATGACGTCGTCAAATCACAATTTGTCGAGATGTTCGATAAGCCTGGCATTCCGATAAAACATCTTGAAGACATAGCTGATATTCAGGGCGGGATTACAAAGAACAAAAAACGAGAAGCCATGAAGTTGCAGCTTCCATACCTTCGTGTCGCCAATATTCTCCCCAATGAACTTGACCTAACGGAAGTGAAGACCATTGGACTGACGGAACAGGAGTATGAAGCCGTTAGGCTAATATCCGGCGACTTGTTAATTGTTGAGGGTAATGGCAGCGATACACAAATAGGAAGATCGGCAATTTGGAATGGTCAAATTGATCCTTGCGTCCATCAGAATCACCTAATCCGAGTTCGCCTAGGAGACGAGGCCCTCCCGCTTTATGTTCAAACTTTCTTGTCGTCCTCCGAAGGAAGGAGACAAATCATGGCTAAAGCGGTCAATACCTCAGGTTTACACACCTTAAGTACCAGGAAAATTCGATCAATTGAGATTCCTGTGCCTCCGTTTTCCCTCCAGAGAGAATTCGCTGACTTCGCCACTTCGATCGACAAATCGAAATTTGCCGTACAAAAGGCCCTCGATGAGCTAAACGCCACGACGAAGAAAATCTTGAACCAGGAGTTAGGGCTCGGAAATGTTTAACGAGGACAACACCATCGAGCAAATGAGCGTCGAGGCGCTTGCCAGCCTTGGCTGGAGATACGTGGCTGCCGAAGACCTCCCGCGCCGCCATGCCGACGTCATGGTCGAGCCCATGGTCAAGGACGCCCTCATCAGGCTTAACCCGGAGATTGCAGAAGACCCCGATCGCGCCGACGAGATCATCTACCGACTCAGGGCCCTCATTCAGTCCACAAGTCCGCAGAACCTGGTCTCCACCAACGAGCGGTTCAAAAAGCTCGTCATCGAGGAGAACTCATTCCCCTACGGCAAAGACGGCCGCATGGTCCCCATCCGCTTCTTTGGCACGGCGGCGGACGGCGATCTTGACAAAAACGAGTACATCGTCACCAACCAGTGGGTCTACCCCCAGGAACAGGGCGGCAAGCGCCTCGACCTCGTCCTTCTTGTCAATGGATTTCCGCTCGTCATCGGCGAGCTCAAGACGCCGGTGCGCGATTCGATAACCTGGCTCGACGGCGCTGGCGACATCGCTAAATATGAGAAGAGCATCCCGCAGATGTTCGTCTGTAGCGCCATCAACTTCGCCAGCGAAGGAAAATGCTATCGCTACGGGTCGGTGAACATGCCTCCCGAGATGTGGGGACCCTGGCATGAGGGCGACAAGAAGAGCGAGGGCACACTTGCCGACGTCAAGAGAAGCATGGCATCCATGCTCACCCCCTCGAACGTCATGGACATCTTCCAGTTCTTCACGCTCTTCGCCACCGACAAGAAGCATCGACGCATCAAGCTGATCTGTCGCTACCAACAGTTCGAGGGCGCGAACCTCATCGTGGACCGCGTCCGCGCAGGATACCCGAAGTGTGGCCTCATTTGGCATTTCCAGGGCTCAGGAAAGTCACTGCTCATGGTATTCGCCGCCCAGAAGCTGCGCATGGTCCCCGAACTCAAGAACCCGACCGTCGTCATCGTGGATGACCGAATCGACCTCGAGACCCAGATCACAGGGACCTTCAACGCATCCGATATCCCCAACCTCGCAAGCGCCGGCAGCAAGGAGGAGCTTGAGTCCTTCTTCAAGCAGGACATGAGAAAGGTCCTCATCACCACCATCTTCAAATTCGGCGAGGTTGCGGGGACGCTCAACGAGCGCGAGAACATCATCCTCATGGTCGACGAGGCGCACCGCACCCAAGAGGGCGACCTCGGCGAGAAGATGCGACTCGCCTTGCCAAACGCCTTCTTCTTCGGCTTGACCGGCACGCCCATCAACCGAACCGACAAGAACACGTTCCACACCTTCGGTGCCAAAGAGGACAAGTCCGGCTACATGAGCCGCTATTCCTTCGCCGACTCCATCCGCGACCACGCCACATTGCCGCTCCATTTTGAAACCGTTCCCGTCGAGCTCCACGTCAACCAAGAGGTCGTGAACGCCGCCTTTGACGAAATGACCCGAGACCTCAGCAAAGAGGACAAGGCGGAACTCACCAGGAGCGTCAAGATCGAAGCCGTCATGAAGGCCCCCGACCGCATTCACAAGGTGTGTGAACACATTGCCAAACACTTCAAATCGAAGGTTGAGCCCGACGGCTTCAAGGCGCAGGTAGTCTGCTACGACCGAGAGTGCTGCCTGCTGTATAAGGAGGAGCTCGACAAGCTCTTGGGCGCTGATGCAGTCACCATCGTCATGGACACGAACAACGACAAGGAGGACCGGTACAAGGCATATCGTCGCGATCGCGATGCCGAAGAAAAGCTCCTTGACCGTTTCCGCGACCCGGACGATCCACTCAAGATTCTCATCGTCACTGCAAAGCTGCTCACGGGGTTCGATGCGCCCATCCTGCAAACTCAGTACCTTGACAAGCCCTTGCGCGACCACACGCTGTTGCAGGCAATCTGTCGAACCAACCGCGTCTACAACGACAAGAAGACATTCGGTCTCATTGTCGACTATATCGGCCTCTTCGACAACGTCGCCAAGTCTCTGCACTTCGACGAGGCCGAGATGCAGAAGGTTATAACCAACATCGACGAGGTAAAGGCCGAGCTACCCGGGCTTATGCATTGCTGTCTTGAGTACTTCTCAACGGTCAGAGACCGCCGCAGCGCGGATTGGGAGTCCCTTCTCGAAGCTCAACAATGCCTGCCAACGACAAAGGTGAAAGACCAGTTTGGGGCCGACTTCTCGGTCTTGAACAGAGCGTGGGAAGCCCTTTCGCCCGACGCATGTCTCAATCCCTACAAGCCCGATTTCATCTGGCTCTCGCAGGTCTACGATTCCGTGAGACCGGTAGACAATCGCGGGAAGCTCATCTGGGCAGCGCTCGGGCCCAAGACAATCGAGCTCGTGCACGAGAACATCACCGTCGAGAGAGTCCGAGACGATGACGACATCCTTGAGCTCGACGAGGACATGATCGAGCACTTCATCAACGACAAGAGCAATACCGAGAAGATCACGCGTAAGCTGGAGATAGATCTCGTCGCCCGAATCCGCAGGCACGATAAGAATGGCAAGTTCCAGAAGCTCGGCGAGCGCCTGGAGGACCTGAGGGAACGTCACGAGCAAGGTCTCATCAACAGCGTCGAGTTCCTCAAGATGCTCATCGACCTCGCCAAAGAAGCACGAGCCGCCGAAAAGGAAGTCGTGCCCGAGGAAGAGGAGGACAAGGGAAAGGCTGCTCTCACTGAGCTCTTTAACGGCATCAAGAACGGCGACACGCCTATCATCGTCGAGAACATTGTCAATGACATTGACGAGATCGTTAAGATAACTCGCTTCGACGGCTGGCAAGCTACCACGGCTGGCGTGAAAGAGGTTAAAAAACAGCTCCGTGCCATTCTGTGGATGCGCTATAAGCTCAAAGACCAGGCTCTTTTTGATAAGGCGTATTCGTATATCGAACTCTACTATTAGGTAACAGAAGACAGAGTTCTAGGGACGCTCCGCATTAACCATTTCATAGGATGTGGAGCGTCCCAATTTGAACGAGTAACGTCTTGCGATGGGCGAATGCTGCAGTCCCAATGGCTCGATAACCTTTTCTTAGTCTGGTGTTTAAGTCTTCACTAGAAGCCATCCACACTTTGTAGTTAATTGGTTCCTTCTTCACAGGCGAAACGACAATATTGTCTGCCCCGCCTACCTCCCCTCCGCCTTCAGCCTCAGCAGCAGGTCTCTCAGCTCGGGGCACTTGCTGGAAAGGCGCGTCTGGGGTCGCTCGCCCATCCCCCAACGCTGGCGGACTTCCTGGGCGTGCGGACTCACGCGGTAGTCCCCATCCATCATCTGCTTGAGCAGCTTGGCGGTCACGCGCGCATCGGCTAGGGCGCTGTGGGCGTGGCCCGTCGACTCGTCGAACTCGATACCAAACCACGTCGCCGCGTCACTCAAAGAGACGCACCCGTGGCTGCCCACGTCCATGATCGAGGTGTAAAACGCCTGCAGGTCGGCCCAGTCCGTAGGAAATGCGGCAAGGTCGATGTGTTTTGCCTGGCACTCGGTCAAAAGCTGTCGACGATCCGCCCCGCTCCAACGACCACCTGGGCGGAGTAGCGACCGATCCAATCGCTGAGCCTTTTGATCACCGCATAGAGCGGGTCGGCCATCGCGGTGTCCACGGCCGATATCCCCGTGAGCTCGCGGACGGGAAACGCAACGCCTTCGGTAAATTCTGTCTGCACAAACTGCGAGAACTCGCCTATAACGTTGCCGCGGTTATCGAGCTTGACGGCGCCGACCTCGATAATCTCATTGCGCAGTCCACGGCGCTGGCGCTGCTTTGGCACCGGCGCAAACTCAAAGTCCAGCACAATCTGGCGCGCAAAGTTCGTCGTATCGATAGCCGAGATGCGCGGCGTCTTTTCAGCTGACACGGTTATGGCCTTTCTCCGTCAAATGCCGCTTACTACATAGGCGGCTACATTGCCGTAAGGACAGGCGCCCGTGCGGACATGAAATCGCACAGCATGGCTTTCCGGCATCCTTGCGTAAAGCCACACTTTGAGAGAATCACGTCACTGTTATTATCGAACATATATTCGTATTTATAGCAGTACTTTGATAGAGTTGCAGTTGTTGACGGCAGTTCCATGTGCCGGGCAGCGCCCTCCATCTGATGGGAGGTGATGCCCATGACCGATCTGATTGATTTCGTGA
>CAJMSL010000105.1 GCA_905216045.1 uncultured bacterium | reverse complement strand
AGGGTCGAGCTATACACAAGGCCGGCCATGGCGCCGATAAAGGTCGCGAGGTACGCGTAGAAGCGACGACGCGGCGCATCGGGATGCTCACGGTTATTCTCGCTCATATAGGGAATCGAATAAATCACGACAAGCAGGCCGATACCCACAAAGGCGGGCGCGAGCAGCGTGCTCATGCGATCGAAGGTGAATCCCATGACGAGGGTCTGCCCAAACGAGATCAGGGGGACCTGCGTGTCGGGCATGCCGGCGCCAGCGAAATTCGCGGCGAGGGCGATGGTGCAGACCGTCGAGACGGCGGCACCCAAAACGCTGAACCACTTGGCGTACGGACGGGGGAACAGGGCGACGAGCACCGAGGCCACCATCGGGGCCACGATAGCGACCAAGCCGAGAAGGGACAGACTGACTGCAAATGACATTGTTTCTCCCTTCTCCTACACGCCGACGACCACGAAGACAAACGCCAGAACGGCGATGCCCACGACGGCCCAGGTCTGATTACCGAGCACCTTAAAACGCGAGCGCGAGCAAGAGTTCTCGATCACGCCGCACACGACAAAGTCGATCAGGCACTTCACCAGGAAGATAACCGCGCCCAAAACGGCCGCGATACCCACGGTCGCGGGCTCGCCCCAGGGGACGAAGATTGCGCAGAACCAAGCGACGACCAGAACCTGCTTCATGGACATGGCGAGCTTGGCCATCGCAAGCGACGGGCCGGAAAGCTCGGCGAGCGGACCTTCCTGGAGCTCTTGCTCGGCCTCGGCCTGATCAAACGGCAGCTTGCCGAGTTCCATGTAGCAGGCAATCGCAAAGGCGATGCCGGCGAGGATCACGGCGACCGGCGCGTCGATGGCGCCCGTCATGATGTGCTGACCCATGGTGGCGATGTCGGTGGAGCCGCACACCAGGGCGGCGGCAAACAGCGCCAGCAGCATGGACGGCTCGATGAGCACGCTCATGAGCAGCTCGCGGACGCCACCGATACCGGCGTAGGCGTTGGACGAATCCACGCCGCAGAGGGCGAAGAAGAAGCGGGCGAGCGCCAGGCTGTACATGATGGTGATGGCGTCACCAAAGACCGGGATGGGGCTTTGCGCCGTAAAGAGCGGCAGGCCCATCGCGAGCATAAAGGCGACGGCGAAGAACAGCGGCGGCATAATGCGCAGCGCAAAGCTCGCGTCCTCGCTCTGGGACTCGGGGCGCGCAAAGAGCTTGGCCAGGTCGCGATAGTCCTGCATGATGCTGGGGCCGCGACGGTTGTGCATCTTGGCGCGGATCACGCGGCCGAGACCGGAGAAGAACGGCGCGACGGCCATGACGCCCACGCCCTGCAGAACGGCAAGTACGATGTTGTTCATGCTCTCCCCTCCTTAACCCATTTGCACGGCGAGCACGAGGAACACCACGAGTGCCGCGACGATGTAGCAGATATAGATGCTGTAGTTGCCACCCTCGAGCTTAGTCGCGAGGTCGGCGAGCTTCTCGACACCCTTATGCGGGGCATCGACGAGAACCTTGTCGGGTACGGGCTCCACAGCCTCGGCCACACCGGTGAGCTTCTGGAAGAAG
The DNA here is from genome assembly GCA_905216045.1 of uncultured bacterium. Lineage (GTDB taxonomy): Bacteria > Actinomycetota > Coriobacteriia > Coriobacteriales > Coriobacteriaceae > Collinsella. Next base: position 5,370 of record CAJMSL010000105.1, on the reverse strand, counting down.
TGCGCGATGGACCAGCAGACGGCCGTGCAGCGGTCGCGCAGCGTGTAGAGCGGCTGCATAAACCAGGACACCTCGGAGGCAAAGGTCGTGGCCACGACGGGCATATGCTCGTTGGGAGCATAGCCGCATGCCCACGGCTGGGACTTCTGCACCTTGCCGACGGTCTTGAGCTTGCGATAACCGCAGGCAAGACCGACGAGCACCACGAGCGCAATAGCGATCGCGGGCGTGGAGGTGGCAGCGCCGGAGTACTGGTTCATGAGCTCCATGCCCTCGGCGGCAAACACGCCGCCGTACGGATGCAGCACGGACGCGGCGACATCGACCAGCACGGGCGCGATCACGGGAGCGCCAATGCCCAGCACGACGCAGATGGCCGCGAGCAGGCCCTGCGCAAACACCATGGGGGCGGGAACCTCCTTGGCATTGGCCGCGGCCTCGGAGCGGGGTGCGGAGGCAAAGGAGACGCCATAGGCCTTGACGAAGCACGTGACGGCCAGCGCGCCGGTAATGGCAAGCGCGACGGCAGCGAACACGGCCACGATCATGACGGCCTTGTCGCCCTGCATGGCGGCGTTAAACAGCGACTGGTAGGTAAACCACTCGGACACAAAGCCGTTGAAGGGCGGGATGGCCGAGATGGCAAGCGCGCCGACGAGGAAGCAGATGGCCGTAGCCGGCATACGACGGAACAGGCCGCCCATCTTCTCCATATTGCGAGTACCCGAGGAGAACCGCAGCGCACCGGCGCCCAAGAACAGCTCGACCTTAAACATCGCGAGGATAAACGAGTGGTAGAGGGCGGCCATCAGAGCCAGGACGGCGATGCCGACCGAGTTGAGCGCCATGGCGGCCATGGAGGCGCCGACGCCGAGCAGAATGATGCCGATGTTCTCGACGGAGTGATAGGCCAGCAGGCGCTTGATGTCATGCTCCTGCAGGGCGAAGGCCACGCCGAGAACCGACGAGATCGCACCGAAGACCATGACCATAAGGCCCCACCAGACCTGAACGCCCGAGGCGGAGAGCAGGTCGAGACCAACCTTGAGGATACCGAAGATACCAATCTTGATCATGCCGCCGGACATGAGGGCCGACACGTTGGACGGCGCCTCGGGATGTGCCTTGGGCAGCCAGCCGTGCAGCGGGATGATACCGGCCTTGGCGCCAAAGCCAAAGAAGGCGAGCACGAAGCACACGGATGCGACCGCGGGGCTAAACTGCGTAGCGCGGAAATCCGCAAAGGCAAACGAGCCGCCGGCGAAGTTGGTCATGGTGAGGAAGCTCGCCATGATGAGCACAAAGCCCACGTGCGCGATCACAAAGTAGAGCCAACCGCCATGGATGGAGTTCTCGTTCTCCTCGATCACGACCAGGAAGTACGAGGTCAGCGACATGAGCTCAAAGGCGACCAGGAACCAAAACACGTTGTCGGCGGTGATGACGAGCATCATGGACGCCACGAAGGTGTTAAAGAAGAAGCCGGCGCGGCCCTTTTTGCCCGGGTACTCATCAAAGTAGTTGAGACCGTAGATCGAGCCGGCAAACGCGAGCACCGAGATGAGCGCCACGAACAGGCCGGACAGCTGGTTGAGCAGCAGCTGGAAATGGGCAAACGGGAAGAACACGATGGTGTCGACCGACGTGACATTGCCCAGCACGGCCTGGATACCGGCCACAAACGAAAGCACCGCGGCGACGGCGCCGATTAGGCAGCCGGCGGTCTTGGCGGCGTTATCGGCCTTGATCAGCAGAACCGAGGCGAGCGCACCGATGCACGAGACGGCAAGCGATGCGATAAACAGCGTCATGCTATCCATTGTTTACGCTCCCTTCTGCTTTCTCGGACAGGCCCTGGGCCACAGCGGTAACGTCGACGACCGGACCGTTTTCGATCGAGCGCAGGCGCTTGGCCTCGTCGAGCTCGCGATCGGCCGCGCCACCCATGACGGTCAGCGCCTTGGTAGGGCACGCCGCCACACAATGCGGGCCGTCCGGATCAAAGGCGCATAGGTCGCACTTGACAGCGCAGGTGTACTGGCCAGGAGCCCACGTAAGCAGGCTGCTCAGGGACTTAGGATACGAAGGCGTCGGGTCGCACATGCCTGCGACACCAGCGATAGACGTGCCATCGGGATGGATGGCTCCGAAGGGGCACGCGATGGCGCACAGCCTGCACCCGATGCACTCCTGCTCCTTGACGTGGATGCGATCACCATCGTGCTCGATGGCATTCACCGGGCAAACCTCGGCGCAGGGGGCACCCTCGCAATGGTGGCAGGCAAGGGCGGCCGAAATACCGCCGGTCTTCACGAGCGCCAGGCGCGGCGTATCCTGAAGACCCTGCATCCGGTGGGCGTCGGCACAGGCGGACTGGCATGTTCCGCAGCCGATGCACCTCTCCGGGTTGATGTCGATGAAGCGGTTCATCCCCACTTCCTTTCAAAATAACGGGCCGGGCTCCCGAACGTACGGGACGCCCGGCCCAAAAAGCCAACGAGAACGGGACTACACGATTTGATTCACGTGCGCCTCGTCGTCGAACTTGGCGGCGCCGGGCTCAACGTCCTGGGGAGCGGCGGCGTCCACCAGAGCCTGCTTGAGCTCGGTGTACTGACGCTCGACCTCGCCCTCTGCCCAAACCTGGTCGGCGATGGCGTCGACCTGGCAGGCGGAGAACTTGTCCTCGGGCGTGTGCGAGACCGGGTCGACCTTGTGAATGGTCAGCTCGTTGCACTTGCCGATCCACCACTGGTAGGTCATATAGACCGTGCCCTTGTTGATACGGTCGCTCACGTCGGCGCGGCTGTATACCTGGCCGCGGCGGCTGTGAATCGAGACGATGTCGCCGTTCTTGATGCCGCGTGCCTCGGCGTCCGCGGGATTCATGCGGACAAAGCCGGGCTCGTCGGCAAGCAGTGCCAGCGTCTTGCAGTTGCCGGTCATCGAGCGGCAGCTGTAGTGGCCGACCTCGCGGACGGTGCACAGGATGAGCGGGTACTCATCGTCGGGAAGCTCGGAGGGCGCCTCCCAGTCGTGCGCCATCAGGTTGGCGCGGCCGTCCTTGGTGGTGAACTTGCCACCAGCGAACATGTCGGGCGTACCGTGGTCGTTCACATCGGTGCTCTTGACCGGCCACTGGGCGTAGCCGCCCTCGGGAGCCATCTTCTCGTAGGTCGCGCCCACAAAGTTGGGGCACAGGCTAATGCACTCGTTCCAGATCTGCTCGGTGTTGTCGTAGTGCATGGGATAGCCCATGCGCGTGGACAGGTCCGCGAAGATCTCCCAGTCGTGGCGGCACTCGCCCTTGGGCGGAACGGCCGCGTCAAAGTGCTGGAAGCTACGGTCGGATGCGGTAAAGACACCCTCGTGCTCGCCCCAAGAGGTGGCAGGCAGGATGACGTCGTCGAGCATGGTCGGCTGCGTCATAAAGATGTCCTGTCAAATGAACAGATCCAGCTCGGAGAGCGTCTTGCGCATACCGGCCGAATCGGGCTCGGTCTGCACCGGGTCCTCGCCGTAGTTGTAGAAGCAGTGCACCTTGCCCTCGTCGACCAGGTGGCCCAGGTCGGTGAGCTTGTAGCCCTCCTCGAGCGGGAGCTTTTCCTCGGGCACGCCCCAAGCCTTGGCAAACTTGGCGCGCACTGCCGGGTCGGTGACCTTCTGGTAGCCAGGGTACAGGTTGGGCAGCATGCCCATATCGCAGGAGCCCTGGACGTTGTTCTGACCGCGCACGGGCGCGAGGCCGGAATTGGGTTTGCCGATCTGGCCGGCAACGCAGGCGATGGAGGCGATGGTGTGCACCGTCTTCAGGTTCTGCTTCTGCTGGCATACGCCCATGCCCCAGCCAATGATGGCAGAGGGCTTCGCCGTGGCGTACATCTCGGCAGCTTGGTGGATCAACGCGGGCTCGACACCCGTGATGTCCTGTACGGATTCGGGAGTGTAGTTCTTGATGGTCTCCCACCACTCGTCAAAGCCGTTCGTGTGCTCGGCGACGAATTCCTTGTCGTAGAGGCCATCGTTGACCAGACAGTTGGCAAAGGCGTTGAGGAACGCGACGTTGCAACCGTTCTTGATCGGAAGGTAGATATCGGCGATACGCGCAGTTTCGATATGGCGCGGGTCGGCGACGATGATCTTGCAACCCTTTTCTTTGGCTCGCACGATACGCCTTGCGACGATGGGGTGCGAATCGGCAGGGTTATAGCCGAAGAGGAAAATGCAGCCCGCATCCTCCATACCGGGGATGGAGCATGACATGCAACCTGAACCAACCGTGTCCATCAGACCGAGGACAGTAGGGCCGTGTCAAGTACGGGCGCAGTTGTCCACGCTGTGGGTGCCGATGCACGCACGCGTAAACTTCTGCATGACGTAGTTCGCCTCATTGCCGCCGCCTCGCGAAGAGCCGGTGGTCATGACAGCGTTAGGACCATATTCGTCAATTATGGCCTGCATCTTAGATGCGGTGAAATCCAGTGCCTCGTCCCAGCTTACGCGCTCAAGATCCGCGCCCTTGGTGCGGCGGATCATCGGGTGCAGTACGCGAGGAGTCAAGATCTTGGTGTCGTTGATGAAGTCGTAGCCGCTCATGCCCTTAAGGCACAGCTCGCTCTGGTTGGTGATGCCGTTGAGCGGTTCGGTACCCACGACCTGGCCGTTTTGGACCAGGAGGTTAAACTGGCAACCGGCGCCGCAGTACGGGCAAATCACTTTATGCTTCTCCATGACACCCTCCTTCCTTTCTCTGCTACCGAATGCTCGGTACTTATTTGACAATCATTGGGCTTGTATGGCCGCCCGCCTACGCCTCGTTTTCGATGGTGGCGCGGGCACGCTCGGCAGTCAGTTCTGCCAGGCGCTCCTCGTCTACCAGGGTGAGGCCCTTGGTCGGGCACGCCTCGGCACACGCCGGACCGCCGGGACGGTCCACGCACAGATCGCACTTGAGCACGAAGCTCTTGGTCTGCGAACCCACGCGAACGTCGCCCATCAAGACCGGAACCTGCGTGGTCGCCACGCTCACGGCGCCAAAGGGGCATGCCATGACGCAGCTCTTGCAGCCGATGCAGTTGTCCTCGTTGACGCCGATGCGATGGTTCTTTGGATCAAAGAACAAGGCGCCCGTAGGACAGGCCTTCGCGCACGGGGCATCCTCGCAGTGCATGCACTGGCTCTTGCGGAACACGTCCTTGTCGAGGCTCGCGGGACGGTACTTGTTCACCACAGTCCACTCTTTGGCGGACGTGCGGCGCTTTTCGTTGAGCACGTTGAGATCGGTGAAAGGCTTCTCCGGCTTGGGGAGATCGTTGACCTTGTTGCAGGCCTGTTCGCACCTGCGGCAGCCGATGCACAGCGTGGTGTCGT
>CAJMSL010000104.1 GCA_905216045.1 uncultured bacterium | reverse complement strand
GCCGAGGATAAGAAGATCCAGTACAGCATCCTGACCGCCACCACCGCTCGCGTTACCGCTCAGCAGGAGGGCTCCACGCACGATATGGAGCTCGTTACCGCTGACGCCGTCGACCAGCTTGAGAGCGCCGGCTGCAAGATCGATAACGTTCAGGGTTTCGGCACCCGCTTCATCATGTTCAACGTCGCCAAGGAGCCTTGGAACAACGTCAAGGTCCGTCAGGCTGTCATGTATGCGCTCGACACCGAGAAGATGGTCAGCAACACCTTCGCCGGCCTTGCCACCGCTGCCAGCTGCTACCTGCCCAAGAGCTTCACCAACTATCATGAGGCTTCCACGGTGTACAAGACCGACGCCAAGAAGGCTAAGAAGCTCATCGAGGAGTCTGGCATCACCCCGGGTGCCATCACCCTGCGCACCACCGACAACGAGCAGATTAAGGGCATGGCCGCCCAGGTCAAGAACGACCTCGACGCTCTCGGCTTCGATGTGACCATCCAGACCGATACCTCGCCGGCCACCTACGCTGCCATCGACGGCGGCGAGGCCTACGATATCCTCCTTGCCCCTGGCGATCCTTCCTGCTTCGGCGCCGACCCCGACCTGCTGCTCAACTGGTGGTACGGCGACAACGTCTGGATGCAGACCCGTTGCCCGTGGAAGGAGTCCGCTGAGTGGCAGAAGCTCCACGGTCTCATGGACGAGGCTCTTGCCGCCGAGGGCGACGAGCAGCAGAAGAAGTGGAACGAGTGCTTCGACATCATTGCCGACAACGCTGTTCTGTACCCCGTTGTCCACGTCAAGACCGTCTCCGCTTCTTGGGACGATCCGTCCACTGCGCCCAACGGCGAGGCCCTCGATGGCTTCAAGGGCATCGGCACGACGAGCATGTCCTTCAGGGGCGTTGCGACCGTCAAGGCGTAAGACTCGCTTGAGTCTGTATGCAGGATGTCGGTCGTTGGGACCGTATCCTCATAGTTGAAACAAAGACCCGGGCGGCAACGATGTCGCTCGGGTCTTGTAATGAGTATCCGTACTCATATACCAGTTGGTCCTACCGACAAAAGAAAGGGGAGAGAACGTGAACAACTTGCTACGTTTGATTGGAAGGCGTCTTGTGGCGCTGCCGATCATGGCATTGGGCGTCACCGTCCTGGTGTTCTTCCTTATGTCGTTCTCCAAGACCGACCCCGCCTACACGGCGTTGGGTGACGGTGCCTCGCCCGAGGCGGTTGCCGAGTACCATGAGAAGTATGGTCTGGACGACCCCTGGCCCGTGCGCTACGTGCGCTATATGGGCGATTTGATCCATGGCGACATGGGCACCTATGGTGCTGCTCGCAACTCCGTTGCCAAGCGCATCTCCACGGCCCTGCCCGTCACGATGCAGCTGACCTTCATCGGTCTTGCCATCGGCGCGGTCGTTTCGTTTTTGCTCGGCGTCATCGCGGCACTGTATCGCGACAAATGGCCGGACCAAGTGATCCGCGTCTTTTCCATCGCCGGCTTGGCAACCCCGTCGTTCTGGCTTGCCGTTCTGTTGATCCTGCTGTTCTCTTCCTACCTTAAGGTGCTCCCGGCATCGGGTGCTCTGCCTCACTTCACCACGAATCCGGTTGGCTATCTGGGACGCATGATCATGCCCGCCATCGCCTTGGCATTTCCGCTGACGGGCCAGATGACTCGTATCGTGCGTACCGCCATGGTCGAGGAGCTCGACAAGGATTATGTCCGTATGGCTCGCGGCGCCGGCGTTCCCGAGAAGGTCGTCGTCGGCATCAACGTTCTTCGCAATGCGCTGATCACCCCGGTCACCACCCTCGGTCTTAAGATCGGTTACCTCATGGGCGGCGCTGTCGTCATCGAGGTTATCTTCAACCTCCCCGGCATGGGCACCGCGATTCTGCAGGGCGTTCAGGGCAACGAGGCGAACCTGGTTCAGGGCGTCGTTATCGTCGTTGCTCTTGCCTTCATCATCATCAACATCGTGGTTGACATGCTCTACCTGCTCATCAACCCGCGCATCAGGACGGTGTAGATTATGGTAAAGATTCGAGAGAAGCAAACCGAGCAGCTCGAGAAGGCTGCCTCCAAGGGGCTCAAGCTCGGTGGCTGGAAGAAGATGACGTTGTCTTCTAAGATTGCCGCCGTCGTGCTGGTGCTGGTCGCCCTGACTGCGATTCTGGCGCCCCTTCTTGCCCCCTATAGCCCGGTCGAGATCTTTACGGCTCGCCAGGCTCCCGGCAACGGATTTATCTTCGGTACCGACGATAAGGGTCGCGACATTCTGTCGCGTATGCTCTACGGTGGTCGTTACTCGCTGATTATCGGCTTTGGCGCCACCGCCATGGCTCTGGTCTGCGGCTCGGTCGTGGGCGCCCTTGCAGCGGTTTCGCGCAAGGCCGTCTCCGAGACGATCATGCGTATCCTGGACATCATCATGTCCATCCCGGGCATCGCCCTCGCGGCCGTCTTTGTCTCCATCCTGGGCAACTCCGTGCCGTCGATCATCTTCGCCATCGGCTTTATGTACACTCCGCAGATTGCCCGTATCGTGCGCGCCAACATCGTGTCCGAGTACGGCGAGGACTATGTTCGCGCGGTCATCGTTTCCGGCGCCAAGGCTCCGTGGATTTTGATCAAGCATGTTCTGCGTAACTGCATCGCCCCGATCATGGTCTTCACCGTTACCCTGGTCGCCGACGCCATCATCTTCGAGGCCTCGCTGACCTTCATCGGCGCTGGTATCCAGGAGCCCACCGCTACCTGGGGCAACATCCTCGCCGACGCCCGCGGCGGCGTGCTCGCCGGCCGTTGGTGGCAGGCACTGTTCCCGGGCCTGGCCATCATGATCACCTGCCTGGCGCTCAACATCCTCTCCGAGGGCATTACCGACGCCATGGCCGCTGCTCCCTCCGCCGCCCTGGATCCCACCGATTCCTCCAAGCGTCGCGAGGCCGACCTGCTGGTCTCCGACCCCGTTCGAGCCTACAAGGAGCAGGCCCAGTCCCTCTCCGCTCGCCTTGGCGCCCTGCGCGATGTCGAGCTCAAGCGTGACGATCGCCATGTGCCCGACGAGTCTGTTGAACCGATTCTCTCGGTCCGTGACTTCTGCATCCAGTTTGAGCATCACGGTGATATCAACGTCGTCGACCATGTCAACTTTGACGTCCGTCCTGGTCAGACCATGGGCCTGGTGGGCGAGTCCGGTTGCGGTAAGTCCATCACCACGCTGGCCATCATGGGCCTGACCGATGAGGACGAGCACCTTTCCGGCGAGGTCCTCTGGGAGGGCCGTGACCTGCTCAAGATGAGCAAGAAGGAGTGGTTCGGCCTGCGCGGTACCGATATCGCTATGGTCTATCAGGACGCCCTGTCCTCGCTCAACCCCTCCATGCTCATCTCTGCCCAGATGAAGCAGCTCACCAAGCGCGGCGGAACCCGCAGCGCCGAGGAGCTCCTGGAGCTCGTCGGCCTCGATCCCAAGCGCACGCTCGAGAGCTATCCGCACGAGCTTTCCGGCGGCCAGCGTCAGCGTGTCCTGATCGCTATGGCCCTTACCCGCGACCCCAAGCTGGTCATCTGCGACGAACCCACGACCGCTCTGGACGTTACCGTCCAGAAGCAGGTCATCAAGCTGCTCAACGATCTTCAGGCCAAGCTCGGCTTTGCCATGATCTTCGTTTCGCACGACCTGGCGCTGGTCGCCGAGGTCGCCCACAACATCACGGTTATGTACGCTGGCCAGGTTATCGAGCAGGCACCCACCAAGGAGCTGCTCACTAACCCGATCCACGAGTACACCCGCGGTCTTCTGGGTTCCGTTCTGTCCATCGAGAGCGGTTCGGGCCGCCTGCACCAGGTGCCCGGCGCCGTTCCGAGTCCGCGCGATTTCCCCAAGGGCGATCGCTTCGCGCCCCGCTCGAGCCATCCGCGTATTGGCCTGGACACCCGTCCGGTCTTCAAGCGCGTGCCCGGCACCGAGCACTTCTATTCCGAGCTCCCCGACGAGGTGCTCAAGGCAAATGGTTTGACCCCTCACGCGGAGGTGATGTAGATGAGCGAGACCGCAGTCAACGGCGTCGAGCCGATCATCTTCCTTGATGACGTCCACGTCACCTTTAGGACCCGTACCGGCTCGATTCTGCACCCCAACCTGGTTCACGCCGTCCAGGGTGTAACGATTAAGCTCATGCCCGGTCAGACGATCGGCATCGTCGGCGAGTCCGGTTGCGGTAAGTCCACCACCGCCAACGTCATGTGCGGCCTGCAGGCCCCCACGAGCGGCAAGGTCTACTTTAAGGGCAAGGACGTTACCAAACGTACCGCCGAGGACCGTCGCCACATGGGTCGCGTCATCTCGGTCGTGTTTCAAAACCCGGCCACGGCGCTCAACCCCCGCATGGTCGTTCGCGAGCAACTGCTCGACCCCATGCGCGTCCACAACCTGGGTACCGAGGCCGAGCAGGAGAAGCGCGTCAAAGAGCTCCTGGAGCTCACCGGTCTGCCCAGCTCCGCCGCCGAGGTTCTTCCCGGTCAGCTTTCGGGCGGCCAGCGCCAGCGCGTCGCAATTGCCCGTGCCCTGTCGCTGAACCCCGATGCCATCATCGCCGACGAGCCCACCTCGGCTCTGGACGTTTCGGTCCGCGCGCAGATTCTGAACCTGCTGACCGACCTTAAGAAGGAGCTCGGCCTGGCCATGGTGTTCATCAGCCATGACATCCAGACGGTCCGCTATATCTCTGACGACATCATCGTTATGAATGGCGGCAAGATCGTCGAGCAGGGCGAGGCCAAGCAGGTCTTCCAGCATCCCCAGGACCCCTACACCAAGATGCTGCTCGGCGCTGCGCCGTCGCTGCTGCACCCCAAGCTCGGCGAATAGCCTCGCTTTCCCTCCCGTGCGCCCGGTTCCCTTGCCGGGCGCACCTCCGTTGCGATTTCGAAAGGTTGGGTTCACGGGCCATGCCAAGTGCTCAGGAGCTACAACATCAATTTGGTGAATATCGAGGCGCCATGCCCCGTCCATCAGATTTCGATCTCTTTTGGAAGGATCGCATGGCCGAGGCCGACGCCGTCGGGCTTGACTATGCGATCGACACGGCATCGGTCACCGATGCCGTGACCTGCCAACTTTTCGACCTCTGGTATACCGGCATGTGTGGCGCTCGCCTGCATGCCAAGTACCTTAAACCCGTCTCGGACGAGCCCGTGCCATTGGTGCTTCAGTTCCATGGGTATCCGGGTGCAAGCCGCAGCTGGTTTGAGCAGGCGTCGTTTGCGGGCATGGGCATGGCACTCATCGCCCTCGACTGCCCCGGCCAAGGAGGTCCCTCCGAGGACATTGGTGGATTTGAGGGCACAACGGTTGCCGGGCATATCGTCGCCGGCATCGACGGCTACCCGGCCAACCTCTACTATGTCCGCTTGCACCAAGATATTCGCATCCTGTGCCGTATTGTTCGCGAGCTCGAGGGCATCGATCTTTCTCGTGTGTTTGTGAACGGCGCGTCGCAGGGTGGTGGTTTGGGCATTGCGACCTGTGCGCTTAACAGCGAGCTTATCAATCGTGCCGCCATCCTCTATCCCTTCCTGTCAGATTTCCGCCTAGTCTGGGATTTGGATGCAGACGACATTGCCTACGAGGGCCTGCGCTATTGGTCTCGCTGGTTTGACGAGGACTCGACTCGTATTGACGAAGCCTATGCCAAGCTGGCGTACTTCGATTCCAAGAACTTTGCCCCTATGGTCAAATGCCCCGTGCTGTTTGGCACCGGCACAGCCGATATCGTCTGCCCGCCAGCGACGCAGTTTGCGGTCTATAACAACCTGACCTGCGAAAAGCGTCATGAGTTCTTTGAAGGCTTTGGCCACGAGGAGATTCAGGATTTTGACGATCTGATCATTCCGTTTTTCTGCAAGGGAGGGGAGGCTCATGTCTAAGTGCGAGAGCAATGTTAATGAGCTGATTGTCCCCGGGCTCGTGGGAATTCCTGGAACGCTTTCGTCAAGGCTCGCAGAATATCGGGACTGGCGCGGTGATGTCCAAGCAGATGTTTCTGATTTAGAGACATGCGCTTCGAATCTTGAGATTCAAGGCCTGGCCATTACGGCGAATGACTTTGTTACCCCCTGCGCCCGTTACTCGGAGGTCTCCTTTGAGCTCGGTGACGATGCGATTCACGCTCGTTTGATCGAGCCTGTCGGTCGTGCCCGAGTGTCTGAGCGCGTGCCGCTGTGCCTGATGTTCCACGATATCGATCGGCCTGTGCGCGGCTGGCATCACATGACGAGATTTGCCGCCATGGGGTATGCCGTCCTCGCGCTGGATGACGATGTAGCTGGTGCGGACGACCTGCAGCGGGGGATTTCTTCGCCCGCTTTTGTCGAGCGCGTCCGTTGGGGTTGCGCGCTGGCGAAGGTGGCGCGCAATCTTGATGGCATGGACCCCGACCGCATCTTTGCATGGGGCGAGGGTCTAGGCGGCGGAGTCGCGCTGGCGGTTTCTGCTCTGGACGAGCGGGGTCTCGCCTGCACGGCGGTTGCCAATCCGCTTCCTGGCGGCCTCGAGGCGCTGTCGTCTCGGGTGCGCGGATCGGTGCTCATGGGCACATCGCTCATGGATACCGTGAGCGATCCCAAGGATCAGTTTGCCGTATTCAACGGTCTTGAGTGTGACCGGAGACATATCATCTATGCCAAATACGCTCACGAGCGCATCAATGCGTTCGAAAACGAAGTCGTCGACTTTTTTAACCAAACGTTCTACTCGTGTTCTTTGGCCTAGACGGCCTGGACACTGCCAACAAGAGTGGGCGGCATAGGGCTGCCCACCAGACAACTAAGGAGATTCTTGTGGCAACTCAGAAATTCACCGGCGTTATCCCTCCCGTCGTTGTTCCCGATACCGAAGACCACCAGCTCGATGTTGCCTCCTTTGAGCGCAGCATCAACCGCA
>CAJMSL010000103.1 GCA_905216045.1 uncultured bacterium | reverse complement strand
AGGATTTTTGGGAGGACCTGGAGGACACCCTCGTCATGGGTGACATGGGCGCCGAGGTCGCCATAAAGGTCTCCGATGACCTGCGTGATGCCGCGGCTAAGAAGAACCTCAAGACCGCCCCGCAGCTCCGTCGTGCTCTGGCCGAGCAGCTCGAGCAGCACTTTGTGCCCATCGAGCGCGATCCGTTTTCCGATACGCCGAGCTGCGTGCTGTTTGTGGGCATTAACGGTGCCGGCAAGACCACGACGGTCGGTAAGATCGCGAGCGCCATGGCCGCCCGCGGCAAGAACGTCGTGATCGGTTCGGCCGATACCTTCCGCGCTGCCGCTATCGAGCAGCTCGATGTGTGGGGCCAGCGCGCCGGCGTTCCCGTCATCAAGCGCGATCGCGGCTCCGACCCGGCAAGTGTTTGCTACGACGTGCTCGACGAGGCCGATAGGCGCGGCAGCGACCTGGTGCTCATCGATACCGCCGGCCGTCTGCACACGAGCCCCGAGCTCATGCGCGAGCTTGCCAAGGTGGTCAATGTGACCCGTAAGCGCGCCGCCAATATGGCCGTCGGCCCCATGCCCGTCTATGTCGTGCTCGTGATCGATGCCGCAACGGGCCAAAACGGCCTCAACCAGGCGCTCGAGTTTAACGAGGCGCTTGGCCTGGACGGTATTATCATGACAAAGCTCGACGGCACGGCAAAGGGCGGTATCGCCATGGCCGTGGCCGAGAAGCTCAAGCTCCCGATCCTGCGCGTGGGCGTGGGCGAGCAGGTCGATGACCTGCAGGAGTTCAATGCCAAAGATTTCTGCCGCGCCCTGGTGGGCGAGTCCAATTAAGGAGTGACTAGTGTTTGATTCTCTGAGCGATCGCCTCAACGACACATTTGACCGCCTGCGCGGCAAGGGTAAACTGACCGAGGCCGATATCACCTCGGCCATGCGCGACATTCGCATGGCGCTGCTCGAGGCCGACGTCAACTTTAAGGTCGTCAAGGAGTTTGTCGTCAAGACCAAGGAGCGCTGCATGACCGCCGAGGTCATGGAGTCGCTGTCGCCGGCGCAAAACGTCGTCAAGATTGTGCTCGACGAGCTCACCGAGATGCTCGGCTCCACCGAGAGCAAGCTCGTCTTTAGCAACCGTATTCCCAACGTCATCATGCTCGTGGGCCTCCAGGGCTCCGGTAAGACCACGGCGGCCGTAAAGCTGGCCTACCTGCTCAAGAAGCAGGGCCGCTCGCCGCTGCTCGCCGCGTGCGACGTCTACCGTCCCGCCGCTGCCGACCAGCTTGCCACGCTCGGCGGCGAGATCGGCGTTCCGGTCTTCCGCGGTGACGGCGAGCACCCGGTCGATATCGCCAAGGGCGCCATCCAGGAGGCTGTCGACCACCTGCGCGACGTGGTCATCGTCGATACCGCCGGTCGTCTGCAGATCGACGAGCAGATGATGCAGGAGGCCGTGGACATCAAGAAGGCCGTCAAGCCCGATCAGGTGCTGATGGTCGTCGATGCCATGACCGGCCAGGATATCGTCAACGTCGTCTCGACCTTCGCCGAGCGCACCGACTTTGACGGCGTGATCATCTCCAAGCTCGACGGCGATGCCCGTGGCGGCGGCGCGCTTTCCGTGCGCCAGGTGACCGGCAAGCCCATCAAGTTTGTGAGCATGGGCGAGAAGCCCGATTCGCTTGAGCCGTTCTACCCCGACCGCATGGCCAAGCGCATTCTGGGTATGGGCGACGTCGTCGGCATTATCGAGAAGGCCCAGGAGGCGGCCGACGCCGAGCAGCTCGAGGCTGCCGAGCGTATGCTGCGCGAGGGCTTTACCATGAACGACATGCTCGACCAGATGAAGGCCGTCAAGAAGATGGGCGGCATGAAGGGCATTCTGGGCATGCTTCCCGGTGGTCAGCGCGCGCTCAACCAGATGGGCGGCAACCTGGACGAGGGCATCTTTGACAAGAACGAGGCCATCATCATGTCGATGACCAAGGAGGAGCGCCTGCGTCCCTCTATCATCAACGGCCAGCGTCGCGCGCGTATCGCCAAGGGCGCCGGCGTGACCCCCACCGAGGTCAATAGCCTTATGAAGCAGTGGGGCGAGATGAACAAGATGATGGGCCGCATGCGCACGATGGCCAATCAGGCGCAGGCCGGCGGCAAGAAGGGCAAAAAGGGCAAGAAGGGCAAAAAGATGCGCATGCCCAATATCCCCGGTCTGGACGCTATGGGTCTGGGCGGCATGGGTGGCCTGGGTACGGGCGGTCCTAAGTCCGATATGGAGCTGCTGCGTCAGATGGAAGCGCAGATGCGCAATAAGAAGTAACGACTAGTTGAGTCATGTATGGCGAAGGCCGCCTGGATGGTATTCCAGGCGGCCTTCGCCGTTTGTTCGCTGGTTGTCGCACGCGTGGAAGCGCGTTCTCGACGAGGTGCTTGCCGCTAGTGGCATCCGCAGCCTTCGTGCCCGTCATGGTCGTGGTGACCGTGGCAGCCGCAGGACTCGCCATGCTCGTGGATGTGCTCGTGATCATGTCCATGGCAGTCGCAGGTGGCCTCGCCGTTCTGTGCGAGCGTGCCGGCAATGAGGGCCTCGACGCAGGCATCGCAGCTGCCCTGGGCGCCCGCATAGACCGTGATGCCGGCTTGGGCAAGCGCGTTGATAGCGCCACCGCCGATACCGCCGCAAATGAGCGTGTCAACGCCACCGTTGGCAAGCAGGCCCGCCAAGGCGCCGTGGCCGGTGCCGCCGGTGCCTACGACCTGCTCGTTGAGCACCTTGCCATCCTGGATGTCGTAGATCTTGAACTGCTCGCTGCGGCCAAAGTGCATAAAGATGTTGCCGTTGTCGTACGTTGTTGCCACCCTCATGGTGCCGACCTCCTTTGCTGGCCATGCGGCCGTCGTCGTGGTGATGGGGGAGTACGCGATGTTGCCGCCTTCGATGACGATCGCCCGTCCATTGACCAGCGCGTTTGCCACCTTGCGATGCGCGCGACTGCTGATTGCCGCCACCGTGGCGCGGGCGATACCCATGTGCAGGGCGACGGCCTCCTGATTGAGGCCCTCCAGATCGCACAGGCGCAGTACTTCGAGCTCATCGACCGTCATATCGATAGCGTCTCCGCTGGCAAGGCCATCGGGGGTAAAGCCGCGATATTCGGGGATGATCCCAACGCGGCGCAGTTTTTCGCGTCTTCCAGCCATACACTCTCCAAATCTGACATATGTCAACAATAGAATAGCGAACGTGCGGATTTGCGCAAGGAATTTCTGGCATATGTCAGAAAATGAGGGCTTATGTTTGGGCTGTGGGGCCGGGTGCGCCTGGGCTACAATAAAAATCGCTTATAGGCGACTGACAGGAGGGTCAATGAGCAAGGCTGATCAACAGTTTGTAGCCATGTGCCGCGACATTCTGGACCATGGCACCACCACCGAGGGCCAAAAGGTCCGCCCAGTGTGGGAGGATGGCACCCCTGCCTATACCATTAAAAACTTTGGCGTCACGGCACGCTACGACCTGCGCGAGGAGTTCCCCGCACTTACGCTGCGTCGTACGGCGCTCAAGTCCGCCATGGACGAGATCCTGTGGATCTATCAAAAGAAGTCCAATAACGTGCATGACCTCAATAGTCACATTTGGGATGAGTGGGCTGACGAGACCGGCTCCATCGGCAAGGCCTACGGGTATCAGATTGGGCAGAAGAGCCATTATGCCGAGGGCGACTTTGACCAGATGGACCGCGTGCTGTACGACCTTAAGCACACGCCGTACAGCCGCCGCATTATGACGAACACCTATGTGTTTAGCGATCTGTCCGAGATGCACCTGTATCCGTGCGCCTACAGCGTGACGTATAACGTCACGCAGCGCCCGCAGGATGACAAACCGACGCTCAATATGATTCTCAACCAGCGCAGCCAGGATATTTTGGCCGCGAACAACTGGAACGTGTGCCAGTACGCCATTCTGCTCATGATGGTTGCGCAGTCGGTCGATATGATTCCCGGCGAGCTGCTGCATGTGATCGCCGACGCCCATATCTACGACCGTCATGTCGATATCGTCCGCGAGCTTATCGAGCGTCCGCAGTTTGCGGCTCCCAAGGTAACGCTTAACCCCGATGTGCATGATTTCTACGCGTTTACGACCGACGACCTGATCGTGGAGGGCTACGAGCACGGTCCGCAGGTTAAGAACATTCCCATTGCGGTGTAGGTGACGCGCATGACGTGTAAGCTTTCTGCCATTGTCGCCGTGTGCGATGACTGGGGCATTGGTTGCGAGGGCGACATGGTCGTCTTCAATCGCGCCGATATGCGCCATTTTGTGGCGTGTACCAAGGGGTGCCCGGTCATTATGGGGCGCAAGACCCTGCTGAGTTTTCCCGGCGGGCGTCCGCTTAAGAACCGCCGCAATATCGTGCTTACGCGCGACGATAGCTTTGCGCCCGAGGGCGTTGACGTGGTGCATAGCGTTGACGAGGCGCTCGCCGCGGTAGCCGATGAGCCTGTTGCCTGGGTGATCGGTGGCGGTGAGGTGTATCGGCAGTTTTTGCCGTATTGCGCCGAGGCCGAGGTCACGCACAACCATTGCGCCCATGCCGTGGACACGTACTTTCCCAATCTGGATGCCGATCCTGCGTGGGAGATTGCGCAGTGTAGCGGGGTCGCGACGATTGCCTCTGGCGAGGGTGACGAGGGCGTTGATTATGAGTTCGTGACGTATCGTCGCATCGAGGCGTAAAACCGATTATCCCTTCGGTATTATCGGGATGAAATGAATGACGGGGCGGCGCATGGCGTTGCCCCGATATTTGTATAGGTGCTGTAAAGAAGGGTGCGGGCAGGCTGCTATGACTGATGCCGTTGAGGTTCTGCGAATTGATTCGCTCGAGGACGAGCGGCTCGATGCCTACGTGCGACTGACCGAGCGTGAGCTGCGCTGCGTGCTAGAGCCGCAAAAGGGCATCTTTATCGCCGAGAGTGCCAAGGTTATTGAGCGCGCGGTGCGTGCCGGATACGAGCCGGTGAGCTTTCTTTTGGGCGAACGCTGGCTCGACCAGATGATGCCGCTGTTTGAGCGCCTGGTTGTGCGCGAGGGCGCAGGTCCGGTTCCTGTGTTCGTGGCTTCCATGGAACTCATGGAGCAGCTAACGGGCTTTAACGTGACGCGCGGTGCGCTCGCGGCGTTTCGTCGCCCGCGGCAGATTCCGGTTGATGAGTTCTTGGGTGGCGTCGTCGAGGCGGCGGGGGAGCGCCCGGTGCGCGTGTGCGTGCTCGAGGGTATTGTCGATCACACCAATGTTGGCGCGATTTTCCGCTCGGCTGCCGCATTGAACGTTGACGGTATTTTGGTCAGTCCGACGTGCTGCGACCCGCTGTACCGTCGCTCGGCCCGCGTGAGCATGGGCACGGTGTTTCAGGTGCCGTGGACGCGTATTGGCAGCGAGGCTCGTGTGTGGCCGCACGATGGCCTGGCGGTACTGCACGAAGCCGGTTTTTCGTGCGCTGCGATGGCGCTGACGGACGACTCCGTTTCGCTGGACGATCCTGCGCTGCAGGAGGGTGATCGCCTGGCGATCTTTATGGGCACCGAGGGTGCCGGCCTGGGCGCCAAGACTATCGCGGGCTGCGACCGAGCCGTGCGCATTCCGATGGCGCACGGGGTCGATTCGCTCAACGTGGCCGCGGCGAGTGCCGTCGCCTTTTGGCAGCTGTGTCCGCACGTGAGCAACGAGTATCACTACCAGCCGGGGCTGTATCACTAGGCAGATAGTTTGCACCGGGCTCTGACTCGGGGTGTTTCGGTCGACGTCGGTCGGTGCTAAGCTGCTATTAGCTTAGGTCTTTAATTACTGTTTTGTCGGTTGACGTACGCTTTTGGGGAGGGCGTGTGGCTAAGAAATCTACGGCTATCGATGTAACGCAGGGTGTTATTTGGCAGCAGCTGCTTTCGCTGTGCGTTCCCATCTTTTTTAGTTCGTTTTTTCAGCAGGCCTACACGCTTATCGGTACCTATATCGTCGGTCAGTTTGGCGGCAAGCTCGCGCTAGGTGGCATTCAAGCTACGATGGTGCTCACCGAGCTCTGCATTGGCTTTTGCGTTGGCGTCGGCGCCGGCTGCGCGGTCATTACCGGTCAGTATTTTGGTCAGCACGATGATGAGCGACTGAGCCGTTCGGTCCATACGGCCATGACGCTCGCGCTGGTGGGCGGTATCGTTTTCTCGATTCTTGGCATAGTGTTCGTTGAGCCCATGCTGGTACTTATGAACACTCCGCATGAACTTTTGGCCGAGGGCGTGGCCTATGCTCGTTGCTATTTTGCCGCCATGGTTGCGGCGCTGCTGCTCAATATGGGAACGGCACTGCTGCGCGCCGTGGGCGACACGCGCGGGCCTGCCGTGATCATTGCCTCTGGCTGCCTGGTTAACGTGGTGCTGGATATCATTTTTGTCGCTGTGTTGCATATGGAGGCGCTGGGCTGTGGCATCGCAGTGGCGCTGACCATTTGCTCCAATGCAACGATGATCGTGTTGCGCATGATGCGCGCTCCGGGTGCATGGCGTCTTTCGCTGTCTAAGCTCGGCATCGATCGCGGTATTTGCAAGAGTATGATCTCGTGTGGTCTGCCACTCGGTTTTCAATCGGCTGCCTATTCGATCTCGAACGTGCTGATCCAGGTGTCGGTTAATTCGTTTGGCGCCGATGTCACGACTGCTTGGGGTCTATCTGGGCGCCTGGATGGCATTATCTGGATGGTGACCGAGGCGCTCGGCGTATCGATCACTACGTTCTCGGCGCAGAACTTTGGCGCGCGCAATTACGAGCGCATGCGCAAGGGATATCACACGTCGCTCGTGCTTTCGTTTATGCTCATTGGTGGCCTGTCTGCCGTGCTCCTGGTGTTCTCGGGTCCTCTGTCGCGTTTGTTTGTCGACGATGCTTCGATTTCGGCGTACACCACGACGATTCTTCATTTCATCGCGCCGTTCTACGCGATCTTCTCGATTATCGAAAACGCGTCGGGCTCCATTCGCGGTGC
>CAJMSL010000102.1 GCA_905216045.1 uncultured bacterium | reverse complement strand
TCATGAGGTCGTAGATGATCTCGGGAGCGCCGGCGCCATTAAAGCTGATGCCGAAGCGCTTAAAGAGGAAGAGGTAACCCACGGAGTTGAGGATTGCCAGAGCCAGTGTGAGGTAACGCGAATACTGCGTAATCTTGGTCTGACCGACCTCGCCCTCGCGGGCAAGCTCATGCAGGGAAGGCACGACGGCCTGGAGCATCTGGAGGATGATCGAGCTGGTGATGTAAGGCATGATGCCCAGCGAAAACACCGACACATAGCTCAACGCGCCGCCAGAGAAAAGATTCAGGAGGGCCATAGCACCTGCGGCGACCGAATTGTTATCGGTCGAGAAAAGGCCCAGCATCCCCTGGAAGGGAATGCCGGGCACAGGAACGTGCGCACCAATGCGGTACACGACGAGCATAGCTATGGTAAAAAGAATCTTTTCGCGCAATTCTTTGATGCGGAAAGCATTCTTAAGACCATTTAGCACGGCAGCTCGACCTTTCCGCCGGCGGCCTCGATCTTGGCCTGCGCAGAAGCGCTGACCTTGTCGACCTTGACCGTGAACTTCTTGGTGAGCTCACCATTGCCGAGCACCTTGACGGGCTCGAACTCGCTCTTGGTGATGCGAGCGGCCTTAAGAGCGGCACCGTCGATCACAGCGCCGTCCTCGAACTTACGCTCGAGACGCTCAACGTTAACAGCGGTGTACTCGATACGACGGGGGTTGCGGAAGCCCGGAAGCATGGGCAGGCGCATAGCCAGCGGAGTCTGGCCACCCTCGAAGCCGGCACCCTTGGTGCCGCCAGAGCGGGAACCCTGGCCCTTCTGGCCGCGGCCAGAAGTGGTGCCGTGACCCGAAGAATTGCCACGGCCGACGCGCTTGCGGTTCTTGGTGGAACCGGGCGCGGGAGTAAGATCGTGAAGCTGCATTTGCTACTCCTCTACAATCTCGACAAGGTGCTTGACCTTGAAGATCATGCCGCGGACGGACTCGTTGTCAGCAATCTCGCGAACCTCGCGGATCCTGTGGAGACCGAGGGCACGGACAGTACGGACCTGGTCCTGCTTGCAACCGTTGGTGCTGCGGACCTGCTTGATCTTGATGGTGTCAGCCATGCTTAGTTCTCCTTACCGACGAACATCTCGGAGACCGTCAGACCACGGCGAGCCGCGACGTCCTCAGGGCTGGAGAGCTCCTTGAGGCCCTCGACGGCAGCCTTAATGATGTTGAGGCCGTTGTCGGTACCGAGGGACTTGGACAGGACGTTCTTGATGCCAGCAAGCTCGAAGAGGGGACGCACAGCGCCGCCGGCGATAACGCCGGTACCCTCGACAGCGGGCTTGATGATGATGCGGCCGGCACCAAAGTGACCGAGAACCTCGTGCGGGATGGTGCCCTGATCGGTCACCGGCACGTGGAACATGTTCTTCTTGGCATCGAGAGACGCCTTGGAGATGGCCATGGGCACCTCAGCGGACTTGCCCATGCCAACGCCGACGTTGCCCTTGCCGTCGCCAACGACGACGAGAGCGACGAGGCTCATGCGACGACCGCCCTTGACGGTCTTCGACACGCGGTTGATGTAAACGACGCGCTCCTCGAACTCGGAGGCCTCGCGCTGCTGCTTCTGATTACGAGCCATGTGCTACATACCTCCTAGAACTCGAGACCGGCGGCACGAGCACCGTCGGCGAGGGCCTTGACGCGGCCATGGTAGATACGGCCACCGCGATCGAAGGCGACCTTGGTGATGCCGGCCTCGATGGCGCGCTTGCCAACGAGCTGACCGACCTTCTCCGCAGCCTCCTTGTTCGAGGTGTGGGTGCCCTTGAACTCGGCCTCGAGGGTCGAGGCAGAGACGAGCGTCAGGCTGGAGCCCTTGCTGTCGTCGATAATCTGGGCATAGATGTTGGCGTTAGTACGGGTCACGCGAAGACGCGGACGCTCGGAGGTACCCGAGACCTTGCCGCGAACACGACGCTGACGACGCTTGAGGCCTTCCAGCTTCGCCTTATGCTTGTTCATACGTAAACTCCTAAAAAGGTTGATCTTGCCAGCACCTGACGGGGTGCTGGTCTTATGCGAGTGAGTCGGTTACGACTACTTGGCGGCCTTACCCAGCTTGCGGCGGATGTGCTCGCCAACGTAGTGGATACCCTTGCCCTTGTAAGGCTCGGGAGGACGATGGCCGCGGATCTCAGCGGCGATCTGACCGACCTGCTGCTTGTTGATACCCTTGACGTTCACGTGGGTGTTGTCGGGAACCTCGAAGGTGATGCCCTCGGGAGCCTCGACGATCACGGGGTGCGAGAAGCCCAGGGAGAACTCGTGGTTCTTGCCCTTCTGCTGCACGCGGTAACCGACGCCGGCGAGCTCGAGCTTCTTCTCGAAGCCCTCGGAAACGCCAACAACCATGTTGTGGATGAGGGCGCGGGTGAGGCCGTGGCGGGCACGGGTCTCACGCTCGTCGTCGGGACGGGAAACAGTGAGGACGTTGTCCTCGACGTTGATAGCGAGCTTCTCAAAGACATCGAGCTCGAGCTGGCCCTTGGGGCCCTTGACGACAACGTTGTTGCCGTTGACTGCCACTTCGACTCCGGCGGGAATCTGGACAGGCTTATTACCGATACGAGACACGGTGATCTCCTTTCCTTCTACCTACCGAGCGAATTACCAGACGTAAGCGATGATCTCGCCGCCGACGTTGTGCTTGCGAGCATCGCGGTCGGTCATGACGCCATGGCTGGAGGAAATAATGGCAGTACCAAGGCCACCGCGGACGCGGGGCATGTCGGCAACGCCGGTGTACTTACGCAGGCCCGGCTTGGAAATGCGGCGGATGCCGTTGATGACCTTAGCCTTCTTGGGACCATACTTAAGCGTGATGTGCAGAGTCTTCTGGGGAACGGTGTCCTCGACATCGTAGCCCTCGATGTAGCCCTCCTCGTGCAGAACACGAGCGATCTCGACGAGCTTCTTGCTGCTCGGCATGGAGACCGTGGCCTTGTTCACAGAGTTAGCGTTACGGATGCGCGTAAGCATATCTGCGATCGGGTCTGTAAGGTTCATACAGATTCTCCTTCGTTCTTGATGAACACGTGCTCTTGGTTCTTCGCCGCCCTTAACGGCAAAGCCTTTTTAGCGCGTTTTCCCTGTTCCAAACTGATGCTTGAAACGCTGGTAGTGACTTACCAGCTGGCCTTCTTAACGCCGGGAAGCTCGCCCTTGAGTGCAAGCTCGCGGAAGCAGACACGGCACAGGCCGAACTTGCGGTACACAGAGTGCGGACGGCCGCAGCGCTGGCAGCGCGTGTACTCACGAGTAGAGAACTTCTGCTTGCGATTGCACTTGACGATCATCGATGTCTTAGCCACTTATATCCTCCTCACATAGAGTATTGTTCGCCCCAAACGCCGCCCCCTTGTGGGAACGGCGCTTATAGGGCAGGTGAACCTATTTCTTGAACGGGAAACCGAAGGCGTCCAGAAGGGCCTTGGCCTCCTCATCGGTGTTGGCGGTGGTCACGAAAGTGATGTCCATACCACGCTGGTGATCGACGGAGTCGAAGTCGATCTCGGGGAAGATGAGCTGCTCGGTGACGCCCATGGAGAAGTTACCACGGCCGTCGAAGCTCTTGGCGGAGATGCCGCGGAAGTCGCGGATACGGGGGATCGCGACGGAGGTCAGACGATCGAAGAACTCCCACATACGGTCGCCACGCAGGGTAACCTTGCAGCCAATCGGCATACCAGCGCGCAGGCGGAAGGTAGCGATGGACTTGCGGGCACGGGTGATCATCGGCTGCTGGCCGGTGATGGCGCGCAGGTCGCGCACGGCACCGTCGATGGCCTTGGAATCGGTAGCAGCCTCGCCGACACCCATGTTCACGACGATCTTCTCAAACTTGGGGATCATCATGACGTTCTCGTACTGGAACTTGTCCTGAAGCTGCTGCTTGACCTCGTTGTTGTACTTGGTCTTCAGACGCGGCACATACTTCTCTTCTGCCATTGTTCACTCCTTCTTGGGGTTTTAAGCACGGGGCGTGGCCACGATGGGTTGTCCTCGTGCCTCCTGGCTGCATCCGCGCCGCTCATGGCATTTCGCGGTTTGGACTCGACGCAGCAGGAGCCGACAAAACAATCGGTACTATACGCGCATCGGGAGTGTATTTCCAGAAAAACCTCGTCTGCCTGCACAACTCCACAACTCCCCCGCACAAATGGGTCCCAACAAGCAGTTGCGGTGAAATAGGGACTGTTGGGCGGCCTAACAGGCTTAAACAATCCGTATTTCACCGCAACTTATTGATGGGGATGCGATTAGCGCTTGCGGGGGACGAGTTTGGTGCGGCGCAGGCGGATCATCTCGGCGGCGATGGAGATGGCGATCTCCTCGGGGTCCTCGGCCTGAATGGCAACGCCGATCGGAAGGTGCAGCTCGTCGATCTGGTCCTGCGTAAAGCCTTCCTGCTCCAGGCGGGCACGCACAAAGGCCGTCTTGCGGCGCGAACCCAGGCAGCCCAGATAGGCGGGCTTGGCGCGCATGGCCTGAATCACCACGTCGATATCGGACTTGTGACCCGCCGTGGCGACGACCACCAGGTCGCGCGGGCCGATGGGGCACTGCTTGCTCAGGCTCTTGTAGTCGACCAGACGACGGTCGTAGACACCGGGCACCCAATCGGGGGTCAGCGTGCCGGGGCGGTCGTCGCACGCCACGACGGCAAAGCCCGCCGCCGTAAGCACCCGCGCCGTCGCGGCGCCCACGTGGCCGCAGCCAAAGATATAGGTCAGGCCCTCGGGGCAGAGCGTCTCGATGTGCGCCGCGGGAATCTCGGAGGCCGCGTTGGTGTAGGTGACCTTACTCCCCTCCTCCACCAGTGAAAGCCCGGGGCAGCCCGCAATGGTGCGGCGCGATTGCTCGCCATGGTACCCGGCCACATCGCCCTCGAGCGCGCTTGCGATAAACGGCTTAAAGTCAATGACGAAGTCGCCGATGCGCCGATAGACCAAGACGTCGGCAATTTCCCGGAACAACGGTACCTGAGTCGCATCCAGATGCAGGTAGCACAGGCAGATGGCTCCGCCGCAGATCATGCCGGTATCGGAGTTCTCGCCGCCCATGGTGTAGCGGACCAGACGCGATTGCCCCGCGGCCAGCAGCTCGCGCGCCTCATCCAGCGCAAAGAGCTCGATCTTGCCGCCGCCGATAGTGCCCGCTTGGCTACCGTCGGCAAAGACGGCCATCCAGGCGCCCACGCCGCGCGGCGACGACCCCGCCGTACCGGCCACGACCACGAGCTCGCACGTCTTACCAGCCTTCAGAGCGCCAAGCGCAGCATTCACAACATCGAGCTTTTCCATTGCCGCCTTCTATCTTCTAAAGACATCGGTGAGCATAGCGAGTGCCTCAAGCACGCCGCCGCCGACCGACGTCGCCTTGTCCGAAATATAGTTGATATAGCTGGCGTCGCCGCGCGGATCGACATCGGCGCATTTAAAGCCCTCAGTCACCTGCACGCCGTTCGCCAAAAGCCCGCGCAGACAGCCATCGATCTGCGTGCACATGGGCGTATCGCCCGCGTAGCCAATCACGTCTCCGGCGCTCACGATGTCGCCGATTGCACGGTCGGACCGAAACACGCCGGCGGCGGGGCTGTGGATAACGCGCTCCTTGCCATAGCCGGCGATAATGCCCGGCACGCCCGTGTTGGGTTGGGGCGAACCTTGGGTAATGACACGGCCGAGAAAATGCCCGCGCATGGTCTCGACCACGGCATCGCAATCGACCGGCGCGGTAAAGCCCGGCCCCACGGCGATGACGACAGGCGCCATATCGCGCGTGGTGCCCAAGTTGCGCTTGGCCAGAATCGCGTCGACCACGGCAGCGGGTTTCAGTTCGTCGAGCATCTTGGCCTGGGGGTCTACCACGACGGCGACGTCTCCGGCCTCGGTAATTGCAAGCGCCTCTGCCGACGTCTGCGCCAAGCGAGCGCGAATGCCCTCGACCTGGACCTCGCCCAGGCGAATGGCCTCGCAAAAACTGATTGTGCGACGGATGCACGTGGGAACCGCGATATCGGCCATAACGACCGACACGCCGGCGCGCACCAAACGAGCGGCGACGCCCGTGGCGATATCGCCGGCGCCGCGAACATAAACGAGCATTCCCGGGGCACCTCCCTGTGCTACGGTTTGAGCAGAGCAAAAGCGGTTAGACCGCTACTCTGATGATTATTTATTATCACAGTATTATACGGCGGTGAACAGATGGAAACGGCTAGCGGCAATCTTGCCTCGGCGCTCAGGATCAAGCCGGGCATTACCGCGATTATCGGCAGCGGTGGCAAGTCGACCTTGATAAAGACGCTCGGCCTTGAGCTTATGCGCGCTGGCGGCCGCGTGCTCCTCTGTACCACCACGCATATGTTCCCCGTCGCCGGCGTGCCGTGGGACGGGTCGAGCCGTCGCCTGGACGCCGCGCCTTGGAAGCCAGGTGCCCCACATGCCCCAGGCTGCACCTGCGAGGCCTGCGCGGGGCTTGTACGGGGAAGCATCTGCCAGACAGGTGTCTTGGACCCCCAGACGGGCAAGCTCTCCTCCCCTGCCGAGCCGCTCGACCAGCTGGCGCAGCGCTTTGACTACGTCCTGGCCGAGGCGGACGGCAGCAAGCGGCTCCCGCTCAAGGCGCACGCCGCCTGGGAGCCGGTGATTCCCTTTGGCACGGTCAACATCGTCTGGATCGTCGGCGCCTCGGGACTCGGCAAGCCCATCAACGAAGCCGTCCACCGCCCCGAGCTCTTTTGCGAGCGTTGCGGCCGCGAGCCCACCGACACTGCCACCCCAGAGCGCGTCGCCATGGTGCTCAATGCCGAGCTGCGGATGCTGAACCTCAACAATGCCCGCATCATGCTCAACCAAGTCGACACGCTCAGCGACCCCACGATGGCCGATCGCTTCCAGGCAGCCCTCGACCGTCCCATCGTCGCCACCAGCCTCAGGTAGCCGGCCCCATCTCCGCAGTTGCGGTGAAATACGGACTGTTTGCGGCAACTAGG
>CAJMSL010000101.1 GCA_905216045.1 uncultured bacterium | reverse complement strand
GGAGGGTACCAAGTCGAGGATGCCATCGACCATGCCAAGGCCTGCACGCAGGATGGGAACGATGGCGAGCTTTTTGCCGGCGAGCTGCTTAAACGTTGCGGTGGTGATGGGGGTCTCGACTTCGACGTCTTCCATGGGCAGGTCGCGCATGGCCTCGTAGCCGTCAAAAAGTGCGAGCTCGCGCACGAGCTGGCGGAACTGGTTGGTGCCGGTGTTTTTGTCGCGCAGGATCGACAGCTTGTGCTGGACGAGCGGGTGATCGACAAGCGTCACACGGGACGTATCGTAGGTGACGGTCATGGGTTGATTGCCCCTTTCGTTGCGGCCGGAAGATGGCCTTGCTGACAAGGCGCGCAGCAATGTTGCCGCCGCACGCCATGCATTAGTTTAGCGGTTTGTTGTATCGAGCAGCCCATCGCAGCCCTACTGTGCGGTACTGAGCGAGCGCCTGACTGCATCACACCAGCCCGCAAGGTTTTGTTCGCGGCGCTCGGCGGACATGTGGGAAAGGAAGGTCCTAACGATCTGGGCATTTTGCTCCAGCTCTTCCAGGTCTTCCCAATAGCCGACGGCAAGACCCGCCAAGTACGCGGCACCGATTGCCGTGGTCTCCACCGTCTCGCATTGCAGCACGGGGATATCCAGCAGGTCGGCCTGGAATTGCATGATGAACTCGTTGCGCGAGGCACCGCCATCGACAGACAGGCGCTCGATCGAAAGCCCCACGTCCTGCTCCATGGCGCGCAGCACGTCGTAGCTCTGATATGCCATGGATTCGCAGGCGGCACGTACGATGGTCGCACGGCTCGAGGCGCCGGTCAGACCGCACACGATACCGCGGGCATGCGGGTCCCACCAGGGAGCGCCCAGACCCGCAAAGGCGGGAACGAAGTAGCAGCCCTCGTTGTCGCTAATCGAAGCGGCGAGTTGTGCCGACTCGCTCACGCTCGAGATGATGCCCATGTTGTTGCGAAGCCAGTTCATGGTGGAACCGGCAGCAAAGATGGAGCCCTCGAGTGCATAGCTGACTTTGCCGTCCGCAGCGATACCGATGGTGGAGACCAGGCCATTCTTGGATTCGACGATCTCGTCGCCGGTGTTCATGAGCATAAAGCAGCCCGTGCCATAGGTGTTTTTGGTCTGGCCGGGACGGAAACAGCAGTGGCCGAACAGCGACGCCTGCTGGTCGCCCGCCACGCCCATGATGGGCGGCATATTGGTCATGATGTCGCTCGCGACGCGGCCGTAGTCGCCCGAGCTCCAGCGAACCTCGGGCATCATGGAACGTGGAACGTCAAAGAGCGCCAGCAGGTCGTCGTCCCAATCGAGCGTATGGATATTAAAGAGTGCCGTGCGGCTGGCATTGGTGTAGTCGGTGGCAAAGACCTGGCCGCCGGTGAGGTTGTAGATGAGCCAGGTGTCGATGGTGCCAAACATGAGGTCGCCCGCCGCCGCGCTCTCGCGTGCGCCGTCGACGTTGTCGAGAATCCACTGCACCTTGGAGGCCGAGAAATACGGGTCAAGCGTAAGTCCCGTGCGGGAGCGCACCAGCTCTTCTGCGCCCCGCTCGACCAGCTCGTCGATCAGAGGTGCGGTGCGACGGCATTGCCACACGATGGCGTTATAGATGGGTTGGCCGCTTATGCGGTCCCACACCACCGTGGTCTCGCGCTGGTTGGAGATACCGATGGCGGCGATGCGGTCAGAATGGATGCCGCTCTTAAACTGGACCTCCATCATCACGCCGATCTGGCTGGCAAGCACCTCCATGGGGTCTTGCTCTATCCAACCGGGACGCGGGAAGCTGGTTTTGACGCTACGACGTGCCTGCGCGACGATGCAGCCGTACTCGTCGACGATGGTCGCAAGTACCGAGGTGGTGCCGCAGTCGAGCGCCATGATGTAGGAACCGCCAAAGTTAAACGAGGCATCTTCCATGCCCAGGCTGCCCAGATTCAACGACATCGCTTACACCTTTCTATTGCATCGGGTCGGACAGGACCCGTTCGATCTCTGATGCGGGAAGTGCGCCTTGGCGCAGGATCTGGAGCCCGCCGTGCTGGAACGACACGATGGTCGAGGCGTCGCGACACGGGGTCTCGCCGGCGTCGACGGCAACATCGACCCCCTCCAGGATGCGCTCCTCCACCGTGACAAAACTTGCCGGCGCGGGCGCGCCATGCGTGTTGGCGCTGGTGCAGGCAAGAGGGCTGCCGCAGGCGCGGATGAGCGCTTGCACCACGGGCGAGGCCGAAGCGCGAAGTGCCACCGTGTCGTCGGCGGCGCGCATAAAGGTCGGCACGCAGGGGGCCGCCTTGACCACGATAGTCAGGGCTCCCGGCCAGCATCGTCGCGCGAGTACGCGAGCCTCTTCGGGGATATCCACGCCATAGCGGTCGAGTGCTTCGGCATTATCAACCAGCCAGGCGACCGTTTGGGTGAGCTTGCGCTGCTTGAGGGTAAAGATGCGGCGGTAGCCGGTACCGCGCGCAGGGACCGCGGCGCCATTGACGACAGCCTGCGGATCGCGCGGCCACGATGGGAATTCGCTTGTATCTTGGGGTACGGCGTCCGAGAAGGCGTTGACTGCCACGGCGACACCGTAGACGGTCTCGGTCGGGATCAAGGCCAGGCCGCCGCGGCCGAGCACCTCGGCCGTGCGCTCGACGGCGAGCCGATGCGGCTCGCGCGTTCCCTCGTATACCCGATAGACCGTCTGCATGTGTATGCCAGCCCCTTACGCTCTGGTGAAAGTTTGTTTACTGAGGGGCATTCTCGCACGGAACATTCAGCCTATTTGCCCAGAGCGCATGTTGGTTTGGTGAGCGGCTCTAGTAGTCGGTGAAAGTGAGGGGGTTAATTGAAGATTTTTAGCGCGCAAGCGTAACGGTACGATCGGGAAACTCGATGCTTGCAACCAGTTTTCCGCCGAGGCTCTCTGCGTACCTGCTCAGCGTGTCGAGCCTCATCGAACCCAACTCCCCACGCTCGAGCTCGGATACACGTTTTTGAGAAACGCCCATCGACTGGGCGACCGACGCCTGTGTTAGATCTTTTAACCTGCGAATCTGAGCAAGCTTATAGGCTTCGATACGATCGCGAGTCCTCTCCTGCTCGGCGGTAATGGAGTCGCGTGTTATCCCGCGAGATTCCATATACTCATGCAGTTCCATCTCGATCGAGCCTCCTTACGTGGCGACGGTATATTTGCTCGGCCCTTGGAATGTTGATCGCATACCAACCGTTCCATTTTGCCCTTGACGATCCCGCTCGCGACTTATCACCCGCCAATAGCAATACCGCCTGGCGCTTGGGGTCAAAGGCGAAGAGGATGCGAATCACCTGCCCACCACACGACGTCACTCTCAGCTCCTTTAAATGATGAAGCTTCGAGCCCTTTACGCGGTCAACCAGCGGACGACCAAGGCTGGGACCTTCCTTCTCGAGCACCAAAAGGTCTGCATAAATCTGCTTCAGCGTAGCTTCATCCTGCTCATCAAGCCAAGGTTCAATGTAATCAAGCACGATACGGTACCGATGCAGCTGATTTGACATACCTTTCTCCTTCTATAGTAGAAGTTTTACGGTATATTGCAAGGACAAACTTGCGCAAATGTCTATTTATTCAGCTTAAATACGCTGTTTGGGCTCGGTGACGATGGCTCGAACGATGCGGGGACGATCGGTGAGGTCGTGGACGATACGCACGTCCGAAAGGCCTGCCTGGCGACAGAGCTCGGCCGCGGCATCGAGGGCGCCCTCGTAGAGCTCGCAGGCAAACAGGCCGCCGGCGCGCAGCATGTAAGGCGCCGCATTGAGCAGGCGGCGGAAGATGTCCAGGCCGTCGGCACCGCCCTCGAGCGCCAAGTCGGGCTCAAAGTCCTTGACCTCGTGCGGCAGCGAGCGCATGACGCCGGTCGGGATGTAGGGCGGGTTGGAAACGAGCACGTCGAAGGTGCCCCACTCTTCGCGGGGAATGGAGCTCACCAGGTTGGTGAGACTAAAGGCAACCTCATCTGCCGTGAGGCCGAGCGCGTCGCGGTTTTTGGTGGCCAGATCGATGGCGCGCGGCTCGATATCGGTGGCGGTGCAGGTAACGTGGCCGCGGCGCTCCCAGGCAAGGGAGAGCGAGATGCAACCCGTGCCGCAGCCGACCTCGAGAACGCGGGCGATACGGGGCTCGGCTGGGGCAGGCGCAGCGGCATCCTGAGCCGAAGCCGTCTCCTGGCCGGCACCCTCGATGGCGATGCCGTATTCGTCGAGCTCGGGCTCGGCGGCTTCCGCGGCTTCGGCTTCTGCTGCCTGCGCGGCGGCTTCCTCGGCCTCGCGGTCGGCCAGCTCCTCGGCATAGGCGCGGCTGCCCAATACGTCGCCGCCTAGCGCCGCCTCATCGGCAGCCGTCAGGTTAGCGGCACGGCGCTCGGCGGCCGCGCGTTCGTCTGCCAGCGCGGCCTCGGCCTTGCGTGCCTCCTCGACCTCATCGTTCCAAGGCAGCTCCACGCGCTGACGGGCAGCAGCCTCGGGGCTCAGCACCTCGGCATCCAGATAATTGAGGACTTCCTCGACGAGCATCTCGGTCTCGGGGCGCGGAATGAGCACGCCGGGGGCGCACGCGACGTCGATCATGCGAAACTGCGTGCTGCCGGTGATGTACTGCAGCGGTTCACCTTTAGCGCGACGAACAACGGCCGCGTGCATGGTCTCGAGCTGAGCCGCGTTAAGCGTCTCGTCCATGCGCATATATAAGTCGATGCGTGCCAAACCCGTGGCAGCGCAGAGCAGCCACTCGGCAGAAAGACGGGGGTGCTCCTCGCCGCGCTCGGCCAGGTACTCCTTGGTCCACTCGAGACAACGCTTGATGGTCCAAATCTCGTTTGCCATGGGGCCCTCCCCTCTTAAGCGCCGGACGGCGCGCGAATGTCGGAGCAGATTGTACGCGAGGCCAGCGCTTGGCAAGGGACGATTGAAGGCGATTATCGAGAATCAGCCCAGATTTTTGCTTGGAACCTGCCTGAAGTGCTCATTCGTCGACGTCAAAATCTGCATTCGTCAAGCTTTTGGCAAGGTTGACCCAAAACTGACCAATATCTAACCAAGAACTTGCCAAATCACTTGACGTGCGACGCATCAAAAAATGCACTGCGACTTCTTGAACGATTTTTTGAGCATTATTTTCAATAGCAGATAAATGCCGCTAATTTCTTTGAGCAGGTAGCCGGCTTCATGGCCATCAAAGCCGATTGAATAACATCTCAAAGCAATGTGCCCAACCTAGTCATTTAAGAACGTCCCCAATGACTACCTTGGAAACCCCGCAGGTTGAGCATAAGTCAGCGAAAACGCCCCTAAGCGAGCAAGGTGACGTGAAAGAGGAGGGAAGCGTACTTTGGGTACGCGACCGACGATTGAACGTCAGATTGCCGCTTAGGGGCGTTTGCAGCGTCGAGCCGTTACGGCGTTTGGTAAAACGCCGTAACTTAAACAGCCTGTGCCAGCTTCTCGGCTCGCTCGGCGGCGGCGAGTGCCTCGATGACGGTGCCGAGCTGATCGCCCAGAAGGACGCCGTTGTAGGTGGAGTTGAAACCGATGCGGTGATCGGTCACGCGGTCCTGGGGCTGGTTGTAGGTACGGATCTTCTCGGAACGGTTGCCGTGGCCGATCTGGCTCTGGCGCTCGGCACCGAGCTCAGCCTGCTGCTTCTCGAGCTCCATCTCGTACAGACGGGCGCGCAGCATCTGCATGCAGACTTCGCGGTTCTGAATCTGGGAGCGCTGTTCCTGCGACTGCACCACGGTGTTGGTGGGCAAGTGGGTGATGCGCACGGCGGAGTAGGTAGTGTTAACGCACTGACCGCCAGGGCCGGAGGCGCAGTAGGTGTCGATGCGCAGGTCGGACTGGTTGATCTGGACGTCGATTTCCTCGGCCTCGGGAAGCACGGCGACGGTAGCCGTGGAGGTCTGAATGCGACCCTGGGACTCGGTCTTGGGGACGCGCTGGACGCGGTGCACGCCGGACTCGAACTTCATGACGGAGTAAACGCGGTCGCCCTCGACCTTGAACTCAATGGACTTAAAGCCGCCGGCCTCGCTGGGGCTGGAATCGAGCACGGTGGTCTTCCAGCCGCGCGACTCGCAAAAGCGCTGATACATCTTGTAGAGGTCGCCGGCGAAGATGGCCGCCTCGTCGCCACCGGCGGCGGAGCGAATCTCGACGATGGTGTTCTTGTCGTCGTTGGGGTCGCTCGGGATGAGCATGTACTTGATGTCTTCCTCGAGTTGGGGAAGCTTGGCCTCGTTTTCGGAGATGTCCATCTGGAGCATCTCCTTCTCATCGGCATCGGTGGTATCGTGCAGCATTTCCTTGGCAGCCTCGATGTCATCGAGCGCGCCGATGTACTCGCGCGAGGCGGCGATGAGGTCGGACTGGTGCGCGTACTCCTTGTTGAGACGCGTGAACTCCTTGATATCGGAGGCGACGGCCGGGTCGGAAAGCTTCTTCTCGAGCTCCTCGTAGGCCTTGATGATCTTTTCGAGCTTGTCGCGCATGGCGGGACTCCTTTATATGCGTGAAGGTGAAAATCGGCAGAGTTGATGGGGCGCGGGGCACCGCTGCGGGGGTAAGCCCGGCTAGAACATGTCGATCTTCAGATACATGCGCATCCCTTCGCGTATGGGGTACATAGTTGCGGTCTAACCCATACATGATAGCGTGCGCAGGCAAACCTGCATATAACCCGCACGGAATCCGACAAAGGGACAGTCCCTTTGTCGGATTCTAAAGCGTATGGAGTAGGGCGATGAGGAAGCGAACACCCTGGAGGTAGGCGCGGCGGGTGATGCGCTCGTTGGTGCCGTGGACGCCTCGGTCGCACTCGTCATCATCGACCACAAAGGCCGAGAAGCGAATGCACTCAGGGCAAATGTGCTGGTAGTTGGCAGCGTCGGTCGCACCGATCACGGTCGAGGACACAATTGCCACTGGCTCGAATGATCCGTTTTCCTCCAACCACTTTGGATCACGGAAATAGCGGACGGAGATGGAGCGAACCGCCTCGAGCCCGGGACCACCGATGCGCGGGGAC
>CAJMSL010000100.1 GCA_905216045.1 uncultured bacterium | reverse complement strand
AGCAGGAAGAATTACCGCGCTTGCGAAACATTCTGGGGGTCATAGATCTGAGATCACAGGGACAACCGCCCAAACAGCCTTTGCTGGTTACAAGGAACGAGGCCAGCACCCATGTAGGAAATATCCCGTTGCTACTTGCCTCAATGAAGGGGTGCCCATGCTCTCTGAAAGGAAACTGCATCGCCCATGGGACTCACCGATCCTTTCTTTGATTCATCTGGGAGGAATCTTCCGGAGAGTTTGGAAAGCATCTTTCCTCCTCTCTGTCTAAATAATACAAGAAAAATAGGAGGTTGTCAAGAGAAAATATAAAAATTTTCTAAAAAATAAGGCGCATTCAGGCGTCTGCGGGAACTGTCATTCGCGGTCCAGGGCGGACAAATCATAGGGCGTGGTCTGGTAGACGTAGTAGTTGAGCCAGTTGGTGTAGAGCAACTGAGCCTGGCTGCGCCAGACGTTGCGCGGCTCGGCCGTGGGGTCGTCATTCGGGAAGTAATGCGCCGGCACCTCCGGGTTGAGTCCGCGCTTCACATCGCGCTCGTACTCCAAGCGCAGCGTGTCGGTATCGTACTCGGGATGGCCAAATACAAAGAAGCGACGGCTGTCGGTCGACTTGACGATGTACAGGCCCACCTCGTCGGACACGGCCACAACCTCAAGCTGCGGCTCGGCCTCCACATCCTCGCGGCGCACATCGGTGTTGCGCGAATGCACGGCATAGAAACGATCGTCAAAACCGCGGACCAGCGGGCTTTGCGGCTTCACCAGATAATGCTCAAATACGCCGCTCGCCTTTGTCGGCAGGTCGTACTTCTGAATACCGTAATGATGGTACAGACCTGCCTGTGCGCCCCAGCAAATGTGCAGCGTAGAGTGCACGTGCGTGGTGGACCAATCCATGATCTGGCAGAGCTCGGACCAGTAGTCGACCTCCTCGAACGGCATCTGCTCCACGGGCGCGCCCGTGATGATCAGGCCGTCGTAGTGGATGTCGCGGATGTCGTCGAACGTGCGGTAAAACGTCTCCAGGTGGCCGGCGCTCACGTGCGTGGCCTCGTGCGTTTTGGTACGCAGCAGATCCACCTCCACCTGCAGCGGCGTGTTGGAGAGCTTGCGCATGATCTGCGTCTCGGTGGCGATCTTGGTGGGCATGAGGTTGAGGATGAGCACGCGCAGCGGACGAATGTCCTGGTGCAGCGCGCGGTACTCGGTCATGACAAAGATGTTCTCGCTCTCGAGCTGCGCGGCGGCAGGGAGGGCGTCGGGGATGCGAATGGGCATGGATGCTCCTTACGAGTCAGTTGCAACTATGGTACAACGACCGGCTCCATCCGCGCGAGCACATCGCCCAGCGATGCCGTCAGCAGCCCAAATCACTCCAAAAGTAGAGATTAAGGCATGTCCAAAAATCTACGGCGCTTTAGCCTAGCAAAGTGGCAGCAGGACGATACAATGGTTCGACGCGAAAAACTCGGCCGAAAGGATACGTATATGTACCAGACGCGTAAGATCGGTGTGGTCGGCCAGGGCCACGTAGGAGCACATGTCGCCAACAGCCTGCTCATGCAGGATATTGCCGATGAGCTGTACCTGTGCGATATCAACGAGGCCAAGGTGACGTCCGAGGTCCAGGACCTGCGCGACTCCCTTTCATTTGTCCCGTACAACACCAAGATCGTCAACTGCTACGACCACTACGAGGAGCTGGCCTGCTGCGACGTCATCGTCAACGCCGCCGGTAAGGTCGCACTGGCCGCCGGCAACCGCGACGGCGAGCTGTTCTTTACCACCGACGCCGCCCGCACCTTTGCCAAGCGCATCGTCGACGCCGGCTTCGACGGCATCTTCGTGAGCATCTCCAACCCCTGCGACGTCGTGTGCACCGAGCTGTGGCACCTGACCGGCTACGATCCCAAGAAGATCATCGGCTCGGGCTGCGGCCTGGATTCCGCCCGCCTGCGCACCGAGATCTCCAAGAAGGTCGGCGTGAGCCCCAAGTCCATCGACGCCTACATGATCGGCGAGCACGGCTTTAGCCAGCTGGCTGCCTTTAAGGCCGCGACCATCGCCGGCAAGAGCCTCAACGAGCTTCAGGCCGAAAACCCCGACAAGTACGCCTTCGACCACATGGAGGTCGAGGAGCTTGCACGCAAGGGCGGCTACGTAACCTACCAGGGCAAGCAGTGCACCGAGTACGCCGTTGCCAACTCCGCCGCGCGCGTCTGCGCCGCTGTGCTGCACAACGAGCATGCCGTGCTTTCGGCCTCCACGCTTATGACCGGCCAGTATGGCGAGGAGGGCATCTTTACCTCCCTGCCGTGCGTGATCGGTGCCGAGGGCGTCGAGGAGGTCTACACGCTGGACCTGTCCGAGCACGAGCTCGAGGGCTTCCACAAGAGCTGCCAGCACATCCGCGACAACATCGCCCAGCTCGACTGGTGGGATGCCGAGGCCTACGACGCAAAGTAAGCGTTGGTTGCCGCGACACCTCGCGAATCTAAGCGCGATGCCAAGCGGGCTGCGCCGGAAATCCCCGGCGCAGCCCGCTTTTTTGACTCACGCAGCGCCCTTGTGAATCGAAGGTGAATGGTTTTCCCGTTACCTAGTACTGCTCGATGCCCATGTAGCGACGAACCTCGGGGCTGTGGTCGAACACCTTGCCGCGGGCGGCGCGCAGCTCGCAGCTCATCGCGTAGAAGAAGATCGGCTCCAGGTACGAACGCACGCTGGCAGGCACGTCGCCCACGCCGTACTCAAGCGCGTCGAGCACCATAATCGTATCGGTGTGCGTGTTGAGGAACGCAAGAGCGCGCTCCTCCATGGGGCGGCACTCGCCCGCGCCAAGCTGCACAAAGTAGAACACGCCGGGCTCGGTAGCCTCGAACGGGCCGTGGAAGTACTCGCCGGAGTGAATGTAGCAGCAGTGCTGCCACTGCATCTCCATAAGCGAGCAAATCGCCATGGCGTAGGTCTGGCTAAAGTTGGGGCCGGAGCCCAGGATGTAGAAGAACTTGTGCTGCTGGCAGAGCTCGGCAAAACGGGCGCCCAGCTCGGCGTTGACCTTCTCGCGGGCGGCGGGCAGCAGCGCATCCATCTGCTTTAGGCCCTCGTACATGTCGGCGAGTGCCTCGTAGCCTTCCTGCTGGTCGAGCAGCTCGGCGGCGATCAGAGCGCCGATGCCCTGAGGCACCTCGGCCTGCGGCACGCCCTCGCCCCAGGGGTAGACCCAGGTGGTCCACTTGCCGTTGTCGATCTTGGAGCCCTCGCAGTCGGTGAGGGCAACGACCTCGGCACCGGCCGCCAGCGCCATCTCGCAGCCGTCGACGACCTCTTGCGTGTTGCCGCTGTGGCTGCAGGCGATGACGAGCGACTTCTCGCCAAGACTCTTGGGAGCCATCAGGCAAAACTCGCGTGCCGTGTAGACCGTCGAGGTAAACGTGGTGGCCTCACGCTTGAGCAGCTCGTTGGCCGGCATGAGATCGATCATCGAACCGCCACAGGCGATCCAAAAGACGTTCTCGATCTTGCCCTTGCGCTCGATGATTTCCTGAACCAGATCATGTGCGTTCATGCTGATGCTCCTCCTTGTGGGGCGGCTTTGAACGACGACAGCTCGTACCTGCTGTCGTTCTATGTTGTCCTATTTATAGCACGTGTAACAACGCCCGTGAAGTCATCTCAGCAAATTTGTTCTATGTTGTTCTATCTGTGGACGTTAGATGTCGAAGACGTAGCGCGAGCCCACGATCTTTTGGCGGCCGAGCAGTAGAGGGCGCCCGCCGGCGTCGATAAAGTAGGCCTCCATATAGAAGAGCGGCTCGCCGACCGGCACCTCCAGCAGCGGGGCCGTCTGAGCATCGGCAAGCGCAATCTCCACGGTGCAGGGGTCGGACTTGAGCGGCGCGCGACCCGAATGCTCGGCAACGAGCGCAAAGATTGAGTTATCGGTGAGGTCCTCGTCGGTCAGCGTCTGCAGGTAGGGATGGTCGGCGAGCACAAAGGCGTTGTTCTCGAGCATGACGGGAATGCCGTCGGCCGTGCGCACGCGCTCGACCACGATAAGCTCGCAGCCAGGCTCCACGCCAAAGAACGCCGCATCCTCGTGCGTCGCCGCGACCACCGTGCGCGACACCAGACGCGCACCCGGCACCATGTCGTTGGCAGCACAACCCTCAGTAAAGCTCTGGACGTCACCCTTCTGGCGAATCTTGCGTTTGAGCTTGGGAGCACACACAAACGTGCCCCTCCCCTGCTGGCGGTTGAGATACCCCGCACGCGACAGCTCCTCGATGGCACGGCGCACGGTGATGCGCCCCACGCCGTAGGACTTCGCGAGCTCCATCTCGGAAGGAATGCGTGAGCCGGCCGCGTACACGCCGCGTGAGATCTCGCCCTTTAGGTCGTCCATAACCTGCTGGTACAGTGGCACGGCGGATACGCCAGCGCTGCCGGTTTTATCGTCGAATGCCATCGTTATGCTCCATTCCGTGCATGCTCGGACTCAAACTCTTCAATCGCCGCCATAAACTGCTCGCCAAAGGCGTCGGCCTTTTTCTCGCCAATGCCGTTGACCTGGATCAGCTCGTCGCGCGTCTGTGGACGCAGGCGGCACAGGCCGCGCAGGGCCTTGTCGGAAAAGACCATGTACGGCGCCATCTCCAGCTCGGTCGAAATATCCTTGCGCAGGGCACGCAGGCGCTCGAACAGCTCGGCATCGTCACCCACGCGCGGGCGCTGATCCAGCTCGGCCTCCTCGCGCAGCAGATCCACCGCACGGCGGGCGCGGGCCGAGGCCTTGCGCTTGGACGCGCGACGCTTAACGGTAAAGGCAAACGTCTCGTCCTCGACCTCGCCAGCGCGCGGGCCAAGCCCCACGACCGGGTACTGCCCCTGCGAGGTGGCCAAATAACCGCGGCCGCACAGCTGGCCGATGATGTCCTTGATACGCCCGACCGATTCGCTCGACAGCTCACCGTAGCCGCGGTCCTCGTCCAGATGCATCTGGCGAATGCGCTCGGTGTTGCCGCCGTGGAGCACGTCGGCAATGAGCGACTTGCCAAAGCGCATGGGCCGCGTGGCCACATAGCGCACGGCGGCGCGGGCCATATCGGTGACGTCCTCGACCTCGAACTGCGTGAGGCAGTTGCTGCAGTTGCCACAGCCCTCGGCCTCGTCCGTGGCGGCGCTGCCCGTACCGGCCGAAGCAGCATGCTCGGCCGCGGACTCGTCGCCAAAGTAGCGCAGCATGTATTCGCGCAGGCAGCCGGTGGTATTGCAGTAGCCCTCCATCTGGCTGAGCAGACGATATCGATTCTGGAGCGCCCACGCGCGCTGCTCGTCGTCGAGCGCCTCATCGACAGCATCGCCGCGGTCGATCAGAAAGCGGCGCATGCGAAAATCGTTGCCGTTCCACAGCAGGTGGCAGCTGGCCGGGTCGCCATCGCGGCCGGCGCGGCCCGCCTCCTGGTAGTAGGCCTCGATGCTCTCGGGCACGTTGTTGTGAATCACGTAGCGCACGTTGGGCTTGTCGATGCCCATGCCAAAGGCGTTGGTGGCAACCATCACCTGGATATCGTCATCGATAAAGGCGCGCTGGCTATGGCGACGGGCGTCGTTGCCCATGCCTGCATGGTAGCGGCCAACGCGAATGCCGCTGGGACCCAGTGCCTCGACAAGCTCGCCTGCCAGCGCATCAACCGTCTTGCGGGTCGAGCAATAGACGATGCCGCTCTCGCTCGAATGCGCGATCACATAGTCACGCACCCACGCGGCCTTGGCCTTGTCGCCCATCTCCTCGCAGCCAAAGTAGAGGTTCTTGCGATCGAAACCCGTCACTACCGTCGCGGGGTTTTGCAGGCCGAGCATCTGCTGAATGTCCGCGCGCACGCGCTCGGTCGCCGTAGCGGTAAAGGCCGCCACGATGGGGCGCTGCGGCAGGGAATCGATGAACTCGCGAATCTGCAGGTAGGCGGGGCGGAAATCCTGCCCCCACTGGCTCACGCAGTGGGCCTCGTCGATGGCCACGAGCGGCACGCCAATGCCGCCGTCCGCCGCGGCCTCCTGCGCAAAGGCTAAAAAGCGCGGCTCGAGCAGACGCTCGGGTGCCACGTACATAAGCTGATAGCGGCCCTCGCGCGCCCGCTTGAGCACGGTGTTTTGCTGGGCCGGAGTAAGGCTGGAGTTGAGATAGCTGGGTCGCGCACCCGCCGCGAGCAACGCACGGGTCTGGTCCTCCATAAGCGACAGCAGCGGACTCACCACAAAGGTGATCCCGGGTAGCATGAGCGCGGGCACCTGGTAGCAAATGGACTTGCCGGCGCCCGTGGGCATAACACCCAGCGCATCGCGACCGGCAAGAATCGCATCGACCATGCGGTCCTGCCCCGGGCGAAACGAGGTGTAGCCAAAATAGGCGCCGAGCGTGTCGAGCGCCATCTGCTGCATGCTATCGGTCATGGTTTCCTAACGTCCAAGTCATCTGCCGCCGATTATACGCCGCCACGCGGACAGCAGCACACGGCCGCCGCCCAGACTAGTCGTTTAAGAACGCCCCCAACGGCTAAGGAGTGTCCCCAGGTGCCGGCAGAGACGATATGAGCAGGACATAAAAACATTGAGAGCCCCTGCTGCATGAAAGACCGCGGATTAGGCCGACAATGGTGAGTGTCTAATCCAACCGTGGCGGCCACGCCGCATTCATGGAAGGGGCTCCCATGCTCGATACTACCACCTTCATCGGCCTCGACGTCCACGCCCGCTCGATAAAGGCCGTCTCCCTCGACGTCATGACCGGGGAGGTACGTGCCGCGACCTTCGGCTACGACGCCGGCGCCGTCGCGGAGTGGGTCCGTTCCGTGGACCCCAGGGCCAGGTGCGTGTACGAGTCCGGGGTCACGGGCTTCGACCTGCAGAAGAGGCTTTCCGGCCTGGGGGTCGACTGCGTGGTCGGCGCCGTCTCGAAGATGATCAAGCCCAGCGCGGACAGGCGCAGGAAGAACGACCGCAACGACGCCGAGTTCCTCGCCCGCATGCTGTCGGTCGGCAACGTGGTCGAGGTGTGGGTCCCCGACGACGAGTGCGAGGCCGCCCGCGACCTGACCAGGGCGCTCGAGGACGCGAGGGACGACCTCTCGCGCTCGAAGCTGGATTGGCAACACCTATTTGGACGATTCCGGGAGGGACAGCCCCGCCTCCCTGAACTCGACCGGAGACATGTAGCCCAGCGTCGAGTGGATCCTGAAGTTGTCGT
>CAJMSL010000099.1 GCA_905216045.1 uncultured bacterium | reverse complement strand
CTCGGGGTCGAGCGCCGAGGTCGTCTCGGCAAACTGGATGATAGGCTGCTTGGTGCACAGGGCACGGGCGATGGCGATACGCTGCTGCTGACCGCCCGAGAGATT
The DNA here is from genome assembly GCA_905216045.1 of uncultured bacterium. Lineage (GTDB taxonomy): Bacteria > Actinomycetota > Coriobacteriia > Coriobacteriales > Coriobacteriaceae > Collinsella. The sequence continues at coordinate 7,280 of CAJMSL010000099.1, read as the reverse complement.
CTGCGGATACTCGCCAGCCTTATGCGCCATGCCGACGCGCTTGAGCGCGGCGATGGCGATCTCGGTCGTCTCCTCCTTGCTCTTCTTTTGCAGCTTGATGGGTGCGAGCGTCAGGTTGCCCAGCACCGTCATGTTGGGATACAGGTTGAACTGCTGAAACACCATGGAGCTGTACTTGCGAGCCATCTCCAGGTGATTCTTTTTGGTGAGCGGCGTACCGTCGATGACGACCTCGCCCGACGTGGGCTCCTCCAGATAATCGACGCAACGGATGAGCGTCGACTTACCCGAGCCGGAAGGCCCGATCATTACGAGCTTCTCGCCGCGCTTGACGGTGAGATTGATATCTTTGAGCACATGCAGGTCGCCAAAGTACTTGTTGAGATGCTTGATCTCGATCATGTCTGCCATGAATGTCCCTTCCCTGCGTTTACACGAGTTGAACTATTGTACGGAAAGAACCACATTTCCGCAGCCCACACCACATTCCCGTAAAGAACCCGCAACCTTTAACCCACTCATTGGGGACAGCCCAGCAAAAAGGGGCGCGACCATGACGGCCACGCCCCCCTCAACATCAACTATGTACCGCTCGGCCCTTACGCGAGTTTGGCTCCGACGATCTTTGCCGCGGCCGGCTTGTCGAAGTTGCCGCCGGTGGCCTTGCCGAGCGCACCCATAACCTGGCCCATCTGCTTCTTGGACGTGGCGCCCAGCTCGGCGATGACCTGCTCGATCAGGGCCTCGAGCTCCTCGCCCGAAACCTGCGCGGGCAGCAGACTTTCCAGAATCTCGACCTGCTCGGTCAGGTTGTCGGTACGCTCCTGGTCGGTACCGGCCTTGATGGACATCTCCAGCGTCTCGCTCGTCTGCTTAATCAGACGCTTGATCATGCTGTTGACGTCCTCCTCGGTCACATCGCGGCGCTCGTTAACCTCGATATTCTTCACCTCGGCCTTAACCTGGCGAATGATGGACAGGCGAACCTTGTCCTTGGCCTTCATGGCCGCGATCATTTCCTTCTGCAGCTCTTCGTTGGTCATCTGCAAATCCTCTCTAATAGCGTGGGCGGCACTCGCGCGAGCACCGCCCCATGATTACTCAGTCGTCGACGAATCGTCGGTCGAACTCTTGGTGACGCCCTTCAGGCTGACGTTGTATGGCACGTCTTTGGGCATGGGATTAACGGTGATGTCGGCATCCTTCTTGTACTGCTCTAGCCACTCGCTGTACGCGGTGCTGGCCGCCTGCGTCTTCACCACGTTGGAGACATACTTCTTGATGTCCTTGGGCACCTGGTTGATGTCATCAACCTGATTATCGACATGGAAGTAGTCGGTGCACTTGATGATGTGGTAGCCATAGGTCGACTCGACGACTTCGCTCACGTCGCCCTTGTTGAGTCCCTCGAGCGCCGTCTGGTAGCTGTCGACGAAAGTGGTGAGCTTATCCCAGCCCACATCGCCCTTCTTCTCCTTGGAACCGGTGTCCTCGGAGTACTGCTCAACGGCGTCCTCAAAGCTCAGCTCACCGGAGTTGATCTTGTCCAGGCACTCCTGCGCCTTGGCCTTGGCGGCAGCCTTGTCCTCGTCGGAAGCGTCGGAATCAACCTTGATCAGGATGTTCGACGAGCGGCGGGCGTCGTTGTAGCTGGACAGGTTTTCGTTGATGTAATCGACAATCTCGCTGTCCTTGGGCTTGCTCGTGGGCGCGACGGCATCCTTGAGTTTCTGCTGCGCCAGACTCTCCTTGAGTGAGTCCTTGTAGGTGTCCTCGGTATAGCCGTAGGTCTTGAGGGTCTTCTTAAAGGCCTTGGCACCGCCCGCGCTCTTGCACGCGTCCTTCCAAGCCTTCTCGACCTCCTCGTCCGACACCGTCACGCCGTTCTCCTTCTGTGCCTGTTGAAGCAGAATCTGCTGCGTGTAGGAGTCGATGAGTTGCTTGCGGTACTTCTTGGGCGTGAGGTCGTTGTCAACCAGATACTGCGCCCAATCCTTATCCTTGGTGTAGCCGTTGGACGTGCGCATGCTCATGATCTGCTTGGTCACGGTGTCCTCGGTGAGGTTGGTGCCGTTGATAGTTGCAGCAACACCGCCGGTCAGCTTGTAGCCCGAGGTGTCCTCGGCCTGCGACATAAGGCCGGAGCACGCCATCGCCGAGACGGAAAGCAGCATCGCCAGCACGCCGATGACCACCAGGACGATCTTGACGGTCTTAGACACGTACGTCTTGCGCTGCTTCTTGCGAGAGCTGGAGGCAGCGCGGGCCTGCTGCTCGGGCGTCGGCGCGGCCTCGGAGTTCTTTTTCTTATTTGCCATAGTTGGCCTTTCGCATAACGAATCGAACAAACGCCATTGTGTCACAACGCAGCCCCCGCGGCACGCTTGGTGCATTGGGGACAGGTTAATCTGCACCATTTTGGTGCAAAGGGGACAGCTCTGGCAGCCGGCAGTTAGGGACAGTCCCCAAGTGCCGGCTCAGCCCCACCTTAGAAGTGACGGCGGATGGCGTCGACCATGCCCTGGGGCGTGGTCTGGCCGAGCACGTCGGCTGCGGCATCGGCGTCCATAAAGATGTTCATGAGCGCCTGAAGGGCCTCGACCTGGCCGCCCGGCTCGACGATGCCCAGATTGATGACGATCTGCGCCGGCACCGGAGCGCCCATGCCAGCCATAGCGTTAAATGTCACGGGCGCGGCGGGCTTCACCACCGCGATATAGGGCTTGGCCACAAACCCCGGATCGGTATGCGGAATGGCAATGTTTGCCGCCGGCATGGCAAGACCCGTAGGGTAGGCATCCTCGCGCGTGCGAACGGCGTCGAGCCAACCGTCGACAATGTAGCCGCGCGGGGCAAGCTCGCCCTCAAGCCGCGCAAACACCTCGCCCGGCGTCGCACACTCCCAATCAAAAAACACCAGCTCAGGCGTAAACAGCGCTTCGTTATCCGCCATACGCTCACCTCTCTCATCTAGTCACCTGGGACGTTCTTAAACGACTAGTCGTTAAAGAACGTCGCAGGTGACTACCCAAAACAAAGGGTGGCCACGTGCGCCTTGGCGCCAATGACCACCCTGACTACTCGGCTAAATTGTACTGTGCGCCACTAGCCGCGAGGCGCATCAATTGCGACCTTGCCGCTCTCCAGCACGTGAACGCGACCGTCGGCGAGCATTTGCACGACCTCGGGATACAGCACATGCTCGATCGCGTGGATGTGCTCCTCGAGTGTGTCGACGTCCCAGCCCTCCTCGACAGCCAGTGCACGCTGGGCGATGATGGGGCCGTTGTCGTAAATCTCGTTGGCAAAGTGCACGGTCACGCCGGTCACCTTGACGCCGCGAGCAAACGCATCGTCAATCGCATGGGCGCCGGTAAAGCTCGGCAGCAATGCCGGATGCAGGTTGACCACGCGATTGGGAAACGCTGCCAGCAGCGGCGTGTGCACCATGCGCATATAGCCGGCCATGACCACATATTCGCAGCCGCGCTCGAGCAGCTCATGCGCAATGATCTCGTCAGCCGCGATGGGATCGGCATAGACATCCTTGGACAGCGTGAGTGTCTGGATGCCCGCACGCTCGGCACGCTGCAGGCCCTTGGCCGAAGGACGGCTCGACACCACAAGTTCAATCGAGGCGTTGAGCTTGCCGGCGGCGATCAGGTCGATCAGCGCCTGCAGGTTGGTACCCGAACCGCTGATAAGCACGCCAATCTTGAGCGGCTCGGCCGTATCGGTGCCGGTCGGACGGGTGTAGGGTACAAAGCCCAGGCCCTCGGCAGCAACCATCTGCTCGTTAGCGCTCATCGGAGTACACGACCTTACCGGAGCCCTCGACGCACTCACCCACGCGGAACGGCTTCTCGCCTAGCGCGACCAGAGCCTCGGTCACGGCAGCCTCGTCCTCGGGGGCGACGATCAGGCACAGGCCGACGCCCATGTTGAAGGTCTTGCATGCCTCGTTGGGCGCGAGCTCGGCCTGACGCGACACGTAGGTGATGACGGGCGGAACGTCCCAGCCCATCTCGGCGCCGTTGCGGGTGACCACGGCGTCGACGTCGTCGGCGAGCGCACGGTTGAGGTTCTCGGTGATACCGCCGCCGGTGATGTGGGCGATGGCGTGCACGTTAGCGCCGCCGCGCAGCAGCTCCAGAATCGGCTTGACGTAGATGCGCGTAGGGGCCAGCAGAGCATCGGCCAGCGAAGCACCGCCGAGCTCCTCGAGCGGACGGCTCAGTTCCTCGGCCTTAGCGGCGGCCTCGGGCGTGCCCGGCTTGATGCCGTCGACACCGATGACCTTGCGCACGAGTGAGTATCCGTTGGAGTGCACGCCGGTGGAGGGCAGGCCCAGGATCACATCGCCGGGGCGAACGTTCGCGGGGTCGAGCATCTTGGGACGATCGACAACACCCACGGTAAAGCCGGCGAGGTCGTAATCGGCGGGGGCCATGACGCCCGGGTGCTCGGCCATCTCGCCGCCCACGAGCGCGCAGCCCGCGAGCTTGCAGCCGTCGGCCACGCCCTTGATGATCTTTGCCATGTGCTCGGCCTCAATGTGACCGATGGCAACGTAATCCAGGAAGAACAGCGGCTCGGCGCCCGAAGCCAAAATGTCATTGACGCACATGGCGACCAAGTCCTGGCCCACCGTCTCGTGACGGTCCATGATCTGGGCGAGCACGAGCTTGGTGCCCACGCCGTCGGTGCCGCTGATCAGGATCGGGTCTTCCATATCCTTGAGCGCGGCAGCCGAGAACAGGCCACCAAAGCCACCGATGCCGCCGATAACCTCGGGGCGGTTGGTGTCCTTGACCATCTGCTTAATAGCGTCGACGGCGCGGCCACCCTCGGCGGTATCGACGCCGGCGTCCTCATACGTCACATGCTTGCTGTCGCTCATCTGAGCCTTCCTCTCCCACTACCGTGGCGCCGCGCGGGCGCCAAACGGTGCTCATAGTTGCGTTCATTTCGGCGCGCGCCATAACAGCACGCGCCGTCATATCAACAAAACAGCAGGTAAAACCTACAAGAATAAACCTGTCCCTAAAAGGCAGATTTTAGGACACGACGTGCAACTCTACCCAGCTGCGGTCGTCGTAAATCTCGACAACTGCGTAGACGTCAAAGAGAAACGGATTGTCGATGTTGCGGGGCTTAAAGCCCTCCATGAACTTGTCGCGGCCAAAGCTCTCGGGAATCGCTACGGGGTAGCGTCCGGTAAAGCACGCATCGCAGTAACCGCCCTTGGGCATGACCTTAAGCAGGCCCTCAACCGAAAGGAAGGCCAGCGAATCGGCGCCAATGTACTCGCAGATCTCATCGACCGTCTTGTTGGCGCTGATAAGCTGCGACTGCACGTCGGTATCGATACCGTAGAAGCACGGCCAGATGACCTCGGGCGAGTTGATGCGGATATGAATCTCCTTGGCGCCGGCGTTGCGCAGCATCTTGACGAGCTGCACCATGGTGGTGCCGCGGACGATGGAGTCGTCGATGACGACCAGGCGCTTGCCCTCGATGTTGTCGCGCAGCGGGTTGAGTTTCATACGCACGCCCATGGCGCGCAACTCCTGCGTAGGCTCGATAAACGTGCGGCCCACGTAACGGTTCTTGATAAGGCCCTCGCCAAAGGGAATGCCGCTCTCGTGCGAATACCCCTCCGCGGGCGGCAGGCCGGAGTCAGGCACGCCGATGACCAGGTCGGCCTCGACGGGTTCCTCATGTGCCAGCTGACGACCCATGTCGTAACGGCAGGCGTAGACGCTCTTGCCGTTCATGATGGAATCGGGGCGGGCGAAGTAGACCTGCTCAAAGATGCAGTTAGCAGGCTCTTCGGCAGCGGGCACACCCTGCTCGGACACAAGGCCCTCGGCGCTGATGCGCAAAATCTCACCGGGACGGACGTCGCGGACGTACTCGGCGCCCACAATGTCGAGCGCACAAGTCTCGGAGGCGACGACCCAGCCGCCGGCGCGGGTGACACGGGTGGTGGCGTCGACCGTCGCGGCGCCGTCCTGCGACGGCAGCTTCGAAACGGATGCGGCATCGGCCTGGTCCAGGCCCTCGTCCACCAGCTTGCCCAGCACGAGCGGGCGAATGCCGTGCGGATCGCGGAATGCATAGAGCGCCTGCTCGTTGATGAGCGTCATGGCGTAGCCGCCACGCACGAGCTCCATGGTCTTGCGAATGCCCTCGCGCAGATGGCCTGTACGCTGAGTAAAGTAGCCGATGAGTTTGGTCGCGACCTCGGAATCCGAGTTGGAGAGGAACGGCACGCCCAGCTCGATCAGCTGGCGGCGCAGCTCGTCGGTGTTGACGAGGGTGCCGTTGTGCGCGAGCGCGATAATGACGCTATTGATGGTAGAGAGGTGCGGCTGAGAGGCTTCCCAGCTCTTGGCGCCGGCGGTGCCATAGCGCACATGACCCACGGCCAGCTGACCGGAGAGCGTCGATAAGTCGGCATTGGAGAACACGCGGTCGAGCAGGCCCAGGTCCTTGCGGACCATAACCGTACCGCCGTCACCAACAGCGATTCCCGCCGATTCTTGGCCACGGTGCTGCAGTGCACGCAGGCCAAAGTACGTCAGTCGAGCCACGTCACGATCGGGCGCCCACACTCCAAAAACGCCGCATTCCTCATGCAGCTGGTCGGAGTCCGGATCATACGTCGACATGGCGTTCACCTGTCCCGCGGCGCGCTCGGCCGCGCGGATGGTTTCTTGAGACATGGCATCCCCTCAGAGCCTCGTATTTTGGCGTTACCCGCCTTATTATACGCACGGCGCGACGCGCTCCCCAGCGCATGAGCAGCGCTTTTTAAAAGCCCACCGAGCTAATAATCCGTTTTGCGGCCAAACATTTTATTGGTCTGCCCAGTGCAAGCGCCCGCGCCCCCATATGGCCGCCGCGTCCACCGTTGGGGATTGCAAAGTTGCAATTGGGACGTTCGTCCTGTCTTTTAGCAGGTCGGCGGCGTATCCTAGTAACCTAGGACAAAGCGAGAAAGGTTCTGTATGGATCGAAACGAACTCGACCCCAGCGTCCCCAGCGCCACGGAGGTCAAGAAGATTCCCCTCATCATTAAAGTGTACGCCGTCCTGTGCATCCTGTCCGGCGTGGGCACACTCCCGTCGGTCGCCGTCTTTATGTGGCAGGTCATCACCGCACTCATTAACGGCAACGCCGCCGCTAAGCTCGGTGATAACACCCTGGTCGCGGTTGGCCTTATCGTCGCCGGCATTATGCTCTCGGCGGCATGCGCGATCATCTTAATCGTCTTT
>CAJMSL010000098.1 GCA_905216045.1 uncultured bacterium | reverse complement strand
TATCGATACGCTTGAGGACGATGGACATAGCGTGCATACCAATGACGACGGCACCGTCACCATCGACGACGAGAGGTTTTCCAGCTGGAAGGAAGCACACGACAAGCTCGACCATCATGGCAAGCATTTCCGCACCAAGACTGGACGCGCTTGGAACAAGTTCCCCTTTCCCGCACTCGTCGCCTTCGCCTATCTGGTGCTTGGCATTATCTACGGCGCGTGGTCCATGGGGCTCTTCCTCGTCTTTTTGATTCCCATCTACTACGCGCTTGGCGACTTTATCGATCGACGCCGCCTGTCCAAGCTGATTGACGGCGTTTATCCAGCAGCCGCCATTGCATGGTTTCTCTATATGTGGCTTTGCCTGGGGCAGCCCCATCCCGCATGGGCCATCCTCATCACGATTCCCGTCATAAAGGCGCTTATGCGCTGGTGCCGCAAACAATGGAAGCACCGCAAACAGGCCTAAGCCGCCCTAACCCGCCAGCACCACTCATCCGACACCGCCCGCCCCTTCCAAGTTGTGGTGGAATACGGACCGTTGAGGACCTTGAGCGCCTAACAGTCCCCCTTTTCACCGCAACTTACGAACAAACTAAGCAATTCCGGCACAGGAATTGGCATTCAACTCACCGCCACGAAAAGGGGCTATCTACTACGATGAACTCAATGGAGTCGACCATACCCGCCTTTTTTGAAAATCGACAGGCCTTCTACCTGCGGTTTTATTTTTCGTTTTCCCGACATAGTTGAGGATATCCAATTAAACGTAGTAGATAGGCCCGTTTTGTGGCATACGACCCATTCAAGCTCAGTCTCGAAGGCTGAAGAAAGCCCCTCATCAACGCTTGCGAGCAGAAGATAGCAAAGCATGGCGAAGCAACAAACGCCGGGTCGCCCGTAGGTGTCCGGCGTTTGCCCAGATAAAACCTGCCAAAATAAACCTGTCCCTTTTTGGCAGGTTACTCGGCGCTCTTGAGGGCGCCGACCATGTCGATCTTGTTGAGGGTACGATTAGTGGCGAGGTTGACGATAAACGTAAAGCCAAAGGAAAGCACCACGGCGAGCACGTAGCTTAGCGGCTCAACCTCAACGTCAAAGTACAGCGACGGCATCTGCAGGATGTACGTAAAACTCTCGGCCAGCAAGCCGCCTAGCGGTACGCCCAGTGCGGCGCCAATCGCCGTGAGGATCAACGTCTCCTTGTTGACGTAGTGGTGCACCTCGCCACGGCGGAAGCCCAGCACCTTGATGGTCGCCAGCTCGCGCTCGCGCTCGGAGATATTCGTGTTGGACAGCGTAAACACCACCACAAACGACAGGCACGCCGCCATAAAGGTCACGAGCACCACGACCGAATTGATAATCGTAAAGTTCGCCTCATAGTTTTCCCAATGCTCGGCCGTGCTCGAAATCGAAAGCCAGCCGTCACTCTTAAGCTTCTTGCTAAACGCAATCTGGTCGGCCGACGAACCCTTGAGCAGCGCAAAGATGCCATTGAGGCGAACGCTGCGCCCAAACGCTCGCTCATAGGTGCTCTGCGTCATGTAAAGCGTGTTGCCCAGATAGTTGAGCGAAATGTCGCTAACCTTGACCTTGGCGACGTTGAGCGACGAATCCTGGACGTGAGCCGTATCGCCCGGCTGAATCCCCAACACCAGCTGTGAACTTTTGCTCAGATACACGTCTCCGTCACGCAAAGACAGCGGTTCTTTGGACTCATCCTCCAGGCGCACGTAATCGCCCAAGTCACCCGTGCGGTCGTTGGGAATCACGATGAGCTGCACAGTCTCGCTCTTGCCGCCAAACGTAAAGGTGACGTTGTCGGTCATAATCGGCAGGGTCGAGGTCACGGTCACGTTGGAATCATTGGCTGCGCCGCGTTCCTCTAGCGCCGCACATGTCTGCGTAAAATCGTCGGGATTGGCGACCGCCAGCAGATCGTAGCGTGTGATGTGGCCGTACTGCTTGGGCGAAAGCGCCACCGACGTGTCGCGAATGCCCATACCGCAGATCACGAGCGCCGTGCAGCCGGCGATACCGAAGATGGTCATAAAGGCGCGCTTTTTGTAGCGAAACAGGTTACGTGCTGCCACCTTGTTCAAGAAGCCCATGCGGCGCCAAATTAAGCCGATGCGCTCAAGCAAAATGCGTGAGCCGGCGCGCGGAGCCTTGGGGCGCATGAGCGAGGCAGGGGTCTCGGCCATCTCGTGGCGGCAGGCGATAATCGTGGCGCCCACCACGCCCACGGCAAACAGCGCCACTGACACAATCGACGACACGATGTCGTACGAAAGCTGCATCTGAGGCAGCGTGTACATGTCGTCGAACACCGTAAACAGAAAGAGCGGTAGCCCCACAAAGCCGATGATGTTGCCGAGCACGCCGCCGATCAGACAAGCCCACAGCGCGTAGTCTACGTATTTGGACAGGATGCGCCCGCGCGAATAACCGAGTGCCTTATACAGGCCGATGAGCGTGCGCTCCTCCTCGACCATACGCGTGGCGGTGGTGAGACTGATGAGCACGGCGACGATAAAGAAGATGAACGGGAACACCGTGGCGATGGCCTCAATTGACGAGCTGTCGCTCTCCACGCTCGAGTAGCTTGCGATGTTGCCGCGGTCCTGGATGTACCAGGTGCATTCGCCCAGATCGGAAAGCTCGGCGCGGGCATCGGCAAACTGTTGATCGGCGGCGGCGCGACGCTGATCCAGGTCGGCTTGCGCCTGCGCACGCTCGTCGCTGCCCTCGGCCATGCGATTGATGTTGTCCTGCTCAATCCCAAAGAGCATATTCGCCTGACGCTCAGCCGCGTCCAAGCTCGCCGGCGTGTCGACCGTCAGCTCCTGGGCGCGCGCCTTCTCACGCTCCTCGCGGATCTTCTCGATATTGCCCTTGACCTCATTGATCTTTGCCGCGTAGGAATCCGAATAGGAGTTGAGGCTCTTGGCTCCCTCAACGATCACGTGGACCGCGGAGTAGGAAGAAGATGTCGCGGCGTCCTCGCTCACATAGAACTTATAGTCCGCCGCCGAAGCAGCGCGAAAGGCGTTGACTGTCGAGTCAGAACTTACATCAGTGGGGTCGAGGACCTCAGCCGTAATGGTGTAATCGCCCGCGGCAAACTGGTCCTTGGCGCTTTGATTGGACGAGCTCGCGTCATTGGCGGCAAAACTCACCGTATCGCCGATTTTCTTGCCCGATGCCTTCAGGAACTTCGAAGTCACCGCGACTTCATCGGCGCTCTCGGGCAAATCGCCGTTCACAAGCACCGGCTGATCGATGTTCTCCTTGGAGAGACTCTGCACGACCACGCGCTCGCGCGTTGTGCCCACGGCGGTGTAGGCGGTCTCGGTGTAGATGCCCTCGGCCGTTTCGACGCCATCGACCTCTTGTATGGCGTCGAGATCATCGTCAGTCAGGCCATAGGTCGACTGCACGTTAATGTCATAGACATTTTGCTGGTCGAAGTAGGCATCAACCGAATCACACAGGTCCTCGCAACCCGCCTTAAGGCCGCACATCACGCTCACGCCAAGCGCGGTGATGACCACGATTGACAAAAAGCGCTTAAGACTGCCTCGGATTGTGCGGTAGATGCCACGGCGAAAAACCGTCGGCACCATATCGTTTGAGCTTTGGGCAGTGCGGTAGGTCGTAAAATCCTGCTCGCGCTCCGTGTTCTGCGCGTCGCGGCGTAGGCTGTTTTGGCGGTCTTGGTCCATGGGCGCTACCACTCGATCGTCTCGATAGGCACGGGATTTTGCTGGACCGTCTCGCTCTCCACGCGACCGTTCTTAAAGCGGATCAGGCGATCGGCCATGGGCGCCAGCGCGGAGTTGTGGGTGATGATGATGACCGTAATGCCCTGCTTGCGGCAAGTGTCCTGCAGCAGCTGCAAGATCTGCTTGCCGGTTTTATAGTCGAGCGCGCCCGTGGGCTCGTCGCACAGGAGCAGCTTGGGGTTCTTTGCCAGTGCACGGGCAATGGACACGCGCTGCTGCTCGCCGCCCGAAAGCTGCGCCGGAAAGTTAGCGAGTCGGTCGCCCAGGCCAACCTGGCAAAGCGTTTGCTCGGCATCGAGCGAATCGGGGCAGATCTGAGCTGCGAGCTCAACGTTTTCGAGTGCCGTCAGGTTGGTAACTAGATTGTAGAACTGGAAGACAAAGCCGACGTCGGCGCGGCGGTATTCAACAAGCTGCGCCTCGTTGGCGGAGCTCACGTCGCGCCCGTCCACCGTCACGGTGCCGGAAGTCGCCGTATCCATGCCGCCCAGGATGTTGAGCGCCGTGGTCTTGCCAGCACCCGAGGCGCCCAGGATAATGGCGAGCTCACCGCGCTCGACCGTAAAGCTCGCGCCGTCGAGCGCATGAATACGGGCGTCGCCCTCGCCGTATGCCTTGATGACATCTTTGAATTCGATATAGGCCATCGATTGGTTCCCATCTGGTCGGATAACTCTTTAGTATTACCCATTTCGCACCGACCAAAAAGGGACAGGTTCATTTTGGCAGGTTTTATATGGGGAAACGGCAGCCATAGATGAGGCGCCGGGGAGACAGAGAAATCATCGACAGGGTCAAGCCGACCGCCAAACACAACGCACGTATCTCTATCTGTCAACCAAATCATTCGAACAGCTGTTCGTTTCTATGATATGATTCCACTATCTAAGCAGGCCAATACGCAGAAAGGCGGCCAACATGGCGTTCGACTTTAAGAAGGAATGCAAGGAGCTCTACAGACCTGCAAGCAAGCCGAGTATCGTAACTGTCCCGCCTATGAGCTACGTTGCCGTTCGCGGAAAGGGCGACCCAAATACCGAAGGTGGCGAGTATCAAAACGCCCTGCCGCTGCTTTACGGCATCGCCTATACCGTCAAGATGTCGAAGAAAGGCTCAAGGAGTATCGAGGGCTATTTCGACTTTGTGGTACCGCCGCTCGAGGGTTTCTGGTGGCAAGACTCCCCGAGCGGCGACATCGATTATGTACGCAAGGACGATTTCAACTTTATCTCGTGTATCCGCCTGCCCGATTTCGTCACCCGAGATGACTTTGACTGGGCAGTCGCGGAAGCCACGGCCAAAAAGAAACTGGACTTTTCCGCCGTCGAGCTGCTTTAAGTTGACGAGGGTCTCTGCGTTCAATGCATGCACACCGGGCCCTACGACAACGAACCGGCGACCGTAGACGCTATGCATGAATACGCGACCGAGCTGGGCTATGTCCCCGACCTCTCAGACACCCGTTTACATCACGAAATCTATCTCTCCGATCCACGCAAATGTGCACCGGAGAAACTTAAGACTGTGGTTCGTCATCCTATCAAGCGCGCTGAATAGCGTGGAGCGTCATCTCACGCGCTAGGTTTTAAGCCAGCCAACCAGCCGCCTCCTAGGCCGTCCGGTAATTATCTTGACGCGGCCCGTCGCATCTTATAAGTTTGTTTTGCTAAAGCTGGAAAGCCTCTCAACGATGCGCAACTCCAGCTCTTTTTCTATCAAGAGGCTTAAATGAAATACCGGAAGTCGCGGATATCCACCAACGAACAAATAGCACTATTGACAGAATACAGGGGTCTTAAGTGCTCTGATCAAAGCGAACTCGAGCGAGCTTTGGTCGAAGTCGGCCACTACAGACTGTCGGCCTACTGGTTTCCCTACAAAACCAAATGCAAGTCCGAGATTACCATCTTTCGCGAAGGCACAACATTCGAAACCATCATCTACACGTATGAATTTGACCGAGCCCTCCGGCAGTTAATGTTTGATGCGGTCGGCAGAATTGAGATCTACCTCAAAAGCAGAATTGCCTATCTTGCCTCTGAGGAACGCGGGCCTTTCTGTTACCCAGATGTCGCCATAACGAGGCTCAACTCGGCATGTCCATCGCGCTTTGCGCCGCGCTGGGCTACGCAGCCGTCTTTGGCAGCGCCACCAATACGCTGCTCCACCCATCCTGATTGGCTGCGAAGTCTTCGGTTTCGGTAATCTGCCGGCATTCTTCATCGTCTGCGTCGCGGCTTACCTGTTCAACATGGATAAGTCGATCTATGCCCTGCAGAAGCGGGCGTAGAAAGATGTCCAAGCAAGTGGTCTCAACCGGAAACGGCATCCCACTCTAAGGCTGTATTCCGGGACACGGTTTCCGTTTGGGACGCCATTCGGAAAGCGCATCCCGTTCTTTCACGGCGTCTTGGCTATGCAAAGTGCTCGAACGTTATTCCTCGTACGCGCCCTCGAGCCGAAGCAGCCACTCCTTGCGGTCAAGCCCGCCGGCATATCCGTTAAGCGAGCCGTCGGCGGCAACCACGCGATGGCACGGCACAATGATCGAAATAGGATTCCGCGCGACCGCGGCCCCCACGGCACGGGGAGACACAACAGGTGCTTCGTTTCCCGGTACACGATGTCGAGCCGCAACACGCTCGGCGATCTCACCATACGTAGCGACCTCGCCACGCGGGATAGAAAGCAGCTCAAACCAAACCTCACGCTGAAACGCCGTGCCAATCATATGCAACGGCGGCGTAAACCGAGGCTCCTGCCCCGCAAAATAAGCATTCAGCCAAGCCCAAGAACGCTCAAGCACCGAAGAAGCCGCGCCATTTGCCGGACTCACCGAAGACATCCCACCGGTACCAGAACCCGCATCGGCGCCTTCAACATGTTCGGGATCTTCTTTGAGAAGCGTGGAGCCAAAGTGCTCCTGCCCCTCAAACCAACGCCCCGTCAAACCGCGGCCATCAGCGGCAAGCAGGATTTCGCCCAAAGGCGAAGCAAACGTCGTCGTGACCACCAGCGGCTCCTTTCAAAACTCCGCAACATAATACCGCGAATTGTGCAGACAACCCCACAGATACGTCTGGGCGGGCTCGCAATTGCTTAAGCGAAGCTGTTTTCCCCAATCAAGCGAAGAAGACGCAGGGCTTCGACGCCAGAGAGGTACCTCTATCAGCTGAGCTCTAATACTTTCCCGAGAAGTGAACGAGTAAAAACGAAGCCCCGGAGCATCCACACCTTTAGCCCAAAAAACCGCAGGATTCACGCTGTAAAACCGCAGGAAATAGCGGTCAAAATATGCCAATGCTTCGGGGGTCCAAATAAGCTCGTTCACTTCACGGGAAAGTATTAGACCCCGATTCACCCCAACCCCAAAGTCGCCCCAGGCAGCCGGCGCGACAGCGCCGCGGCTGCCGTCACGGCCCCACAGTCACCCCAGGCAGCAAGCGCAACGCGCCGCAGCTGCCGGCCGCGCCCCACAGTCCCCCCAAGGCGGCAGGCGCAAAGCGCCGAGGCCGCCGCCGGGACCAGGGCCCGCAACAACCACGCGCCCCTGCATCAGCCCAGCGGCCCCAACCAACAACGACCCCATCGCAGACCGCTTGCAGCAGCGTCACCGCAGGCGGGGGCCGGGCTTGGTTTTCAGAACACT
>CAJMSL010000097.1 GCA_905216045.1 uncultured bacterium | reverse complement strand
CGCGTCGTCGAGAACACCTGCAACGCCGGCACCAAGTTCGAGAGCGTCATGCTCACCACCCGTGAGTTCCAGTACCTCTACAACGATGGCACCGACTACATCTTCATGGACAACGAGTCCTATGAGCAGGTTCCCGTTCCCGAGGACATGGTGGGCGAGAACTCCAAGTGGCTGCGCGAGAACGACATCTGCCAGCTGCTCTTCGCCGACGATGAGCTTATGGGCGTGACCCCGCCGATGTTCATCGCGACCACCATCGTCCAGACCGACCCGGGCTTTAAGGGCGACACCGTCCAGGGTTCCACCAAGCCGGCCACGATCGACACCGGCGCTGTCATCCAGGTCCCCATGTACCTCAACGAGGGCGAGGTCATCAAGGTTGACACCCGCGACGGCAAGTTCGTCTCCCGCGTCTAGCAACCAACTCTTCTAGGAGGACTCATGCCCCAGGAAATCAAGATTGACGGCATCGGCATTTCGCCCGATGTTCTGACCGCCATCGTCTCGCGCGCCGTGTCGGATGTCGAGGGCATCGCCTCCGTTGGCGTCAAGGACCTTGCCACCAACCTTGTCTCCATGATGCTTTCGTCTAAGGCCCCGGCTTCCGAGCCGGCGGTCGAGGCCGAGGTCGTTGGCGACAAGCTCGCACTCACCGTGCGTGTTGTGGTGTTCTTTGGCTATCCGTTCAAGAAACTCGCCGAGGCCGTTCGCGCCGCCGTGGTCGCCGCCATCGATGCTCAGGTGGGCGTCGAGGTCGAGCGCGTTGACGTTTGCATCGACGGTCTCGTTTTCCCCAAGGAGTAACCTTTGAGCCTTAAGGTTTATCGCGGGCGTACGCTTGCCCGCAGTCAGGCGCTGCAGCTGCTGTTCCAGGCCGAGGCCACGGACAGCCCGCTCGAGCGCGTCCTCGAGGGCGATTTCCTGATCTCGAAGGGTCCCCTCGATCCCTATGCGCTTGAGCTTTGCCGTGGTGCCTACGAGCATATCGATCGCATCGACTGCGCTCTGCGCTCCGTTGCCAAGAACTGGGATCTTATGCGCATGCCCGGCGCCGACCGCAATCTGTTGCGTATCGCCGTTTACGAGATGCGTTTCCTCACCGACGAGGAGGTCTCGGACGCCATCGTGATCAACGAGGCTGTCGAGCTTGCCAAGGCCTATGGCACCGACCAGTCCGCGTCGTTCGTCAACGGCGTGCTGGGCAAGATCGCTCGCAGCGAGGAGCTGCCGGGCGAGGACCTGTACCAGGAGCTGCTGGCCGAAGATCGCGCTCGCGAGGAGGCGCAGGCTGCCGAGGCTGCCGCCAAGGTTGCGGTTGCCCAAGCTGAGGCTGGCGTGCTGGCCGAGGATGCGGACGCCGCCGAGGCTGACATCGACTCTGTCGAGGAGTAGCCATGCCAGAGGGTTCTGTCCGTAACTTTGATGAGATCTCGGACCGTCTGGATCAGATCATCGCTACCGTTCGCTCCAAGGATACCTCCTTGGAGCGTTCGCTCGATCTGTTTGACGAAGCGATTGAGCTGGGCTCCCGCGCGGTCGATATGGTCGACAAGTTTGAGTTGACGCCGCGTGAGGCCGACAAGCTCGAGCAGGAATACGATGAGGATGCGGCAAACGAATCCCAGGATAGCTCGGCCGCATCTCCGGATACGAATGGTTGATGGCATTCATGAAACGCGTGCGTCTTGATGACGAACTGATTTCACAGGGCATCTGCGCCGATCGCGCGGATGCCCTTCGCACTCTTATGGCCGGCTTGGTCTCGAGTCGCGGTGAGCGCTTGACTTCGCCGGGCATTAAGGTGACCCCGGGCCTGCCGCTGCACGTGAAGGGGCGCATTCCCTATGTTGGCCGCGGCGGGCTTAAGCTCGAAGGCGCACTTGATGCGTTTGACATCAATCCGACGGGCCTTGCCTGCCTGGATGTGGGCTGCTCTACCGGCGGCTTTACCGATTGCCTGCTCAAGCGCGGAGCTGCGACCGTTGTCTCGGTGGACGTGGGTCGCGCCCAGTTCGATTGGTCGTTGCGTCAGGACGATCGTGTAACGCTGCATGAGCGCACAAACGTGACACAGCTGCCTGAGCTTGGCTATGCCGGCGCCATCGACTTGGCTGTGTGTGATGTCTCGTTTACCAGCATCGCGAACATTATCGATGCGGTGCTGGCGTGCCTGGCGCCTATGGGTGCATTCTGCACGCTCGTAAAGCCGCAGTTTGAGGCTCCGGCGGCGCTGGTGGGCGAGGGCGGCATTGTGACCGATCCCGCCGTGCGCCGCGATACACTCTTGGCGGCGGTTGAACTCTTTGCTGCCAAGGGCCTGTTCCCGGTCGATGTGTGCGTGTCACCCATTCATGGTGCCAAGGGCAACGTTGAGTTTTTCCTGTACGGCACGAGGTTTGTCCCCGGCGACCGCTCGCAAGACGTGCTGCAATCCCAGGTATCGGTTTTGAGCGAGAAAGCAACAACGCTATGAAGGTCTTTCTGGTTCCCAATTACTACAAGCAAGAGGCGGTCGAGAGCGGCCTGATGCTCGAGCTTTGGCTGACGCGCCAGGGCTATGAGGTCGCATGGGCTGCCGACCAGCGATCCAAGATTCAGAGCACGCCTGATATTGACGGCTCCGATCTGGTCATTACGCTCGGCGGCGACGGTACGTTGCTGCGCGCTGCCCGCATCCTCAACCATCGCGAGATTCCTATCCTCGGTCTTTCCTATGGTCACCTGGGCTTTTTGACGGCTGCGAGTCCCGAGGAGCGCGACATTCTGCAGGTCGTGAGCGACGCCCTGTGCGGCGTGCTGCTTGTGAGCCGTCGCGCTACCAGCGCCGCGGATATCGTGTCCGTGCGCGAAGACGGTACGAAGGATGTCGTGCGCACCTTCGCCCTCAACGACATGGCGCTTACGCGCGGCCCTCTGTCCGATATGGTCGAGTTTGACATCACGGTGTCCGGCCACCATATCGACCGCCTACGCGGTGACGGTGTCGTCGTTTCGACGGCGACTGGTTCTACGGGTTACGCGCTCAGTGCCGGTGGCCCCATCGTGAGCCCCGACTATACGGGCATGGTCTGCGTACCCATTGCGCCGCACACCATTCAGGCCGTGCCTTCTTGACTTCGCCGAGTGATGTCGTCGAAATCTTTATGTCCGATGCTCGCCCGAGCGTGCCGGCGATCGCCATCGATGGACAGTTTATTACCTGCGATGGCACGGTCGAGAGCGTGGCTGTGCGTCGCGGTCCCGGTGATGTGTTGCTGCTGGATTACGGCCCCGAGAGCTTCTATAACTCGGTGAGCCGCGTATTCTACGGAGTCCGTCATGATCGATGAGCTGCAGGTTTCTAACATTGCACTCATTCGCGAGGCGACGCTGGTGCCGAGTGCCGGCCTGACTGTCCTGACTGGCGAGACCGGTGCCGGCAAGACCGCGCTGCTCTCGGCCCTCAAGCTTATTTTGGGCGAGCGTGCGGATTCGTCGACGGTGCGCGAGGGCGAGGCGCTGGCGAGCGTCGAGGCGCGACTCTTCGACGGGCCGCACGACACGGAGGGCTTCACGGTCCAGCGCAGCCTTTCTGCCGAGGGCCGCAGCCGCGTGAAGATTGACGGTCGCATCGCCAGTGTGCGCGAGCTTTCGGAGCGCGTTGGCGTGATGATGGATCTGTGCGGCCAACACGAGCATCAGCGCTTGCTCGACCCGGCGCATCACGTTGCGATGGTCGATGCATGGGCAGGGCGCCCGGCACTCGAGGCGCTGGCTGCGTACCGCGCCTGCTTTAAGGCATCGCGTGCTGCCGCCAAGGAGGTTCGACGTGTCGAAGAGGCCTCGCGTGCGCAGGGGAGCCGCGTCGAGGAGGCGCGCTTTGCCCTCGAGCGCATCGGCGAGGTCGACCCCAAGCCGGGCGAGTATGAGGAACTCGAGGAACTGCTGCCGCGCTCCGAACATGCCGAGGTACTGGTTGCCACGGCTAACGATGCCCATGCATCGCTTGCCTCCGAAGGGGGAGCGCTTGATGTCGTGAACAGCGCCGTGGCAGAGCTTTCCCGTATGGCTACCGTCGATCGCAAACTGGGCGACATTGCCGAAGCGCTTACGGATGCCTGCATCTCCCTTGAGGATTGCGCGAACGAGCTTCGTGCCTATCGTGATGGCGTCGCCTTCGACCCGCGCGAGCTCGCTCGCATGCGTGAGCGGTATTCCGACCTCAAGGGCCTGTTGCGTCAGTGGGGTCCCACCATGGACGATGTTTTTGCTATGCGCGATCGCTCGCAAGAGCTGCTGTCCCTGGTCGATGATGGCGATGAGCAGATCAAAAAGGCGCGTGAGGCACTCGGGAGCGCTGAGCGCGAGTTGTTTACCGCTGCCAAGGCACTTAAGCGCGCTCGAAATACGGCGGCCCCGCGCTTCTGCCACGAGGTTGGCCGCCAGATGGCGCGCTTGGAGATGGGTAGTGCCGCGCTCGTCTGGGAGTCGCGCGATCTTCCCCGTGCTGAGTGGACGCCCGGTGGTCCTTCGAGCTACGAGCTGCTATACCGCAGCGGTGCCGGTTTGACTCCACGTCCCCTGCGCCGCATTGCATCGGGCGGCGAGCTCAGCCGCGTCATGCTGGCAAGTAAGGTTGTCCTCGGTAACGCGGACGGTGTCGATACGCTGGTGTTTGACGAGGTCGATGCTGGTGTCGGTGGCTCCACGGCGCGTGCACTCGCGGGCGTGCTGTCAGATCTCGCCTCTACGCATCAGGTGATTGTCGTAACCCACTTGGCGCAGGTCGCCGTCATGGCCGATAAGCATTATGTTGTCAGCAAGGAACCAGGCGATGTTCCCCAGACGCATTTGGACGAGGTAACCGGCGAAGCGCGTACCGCCGAGATCGCCCGCATGTTGAGCGGCGATCAGTCCGAGGCAAGCCTGGCGCACGCCAGGCAGATGCTTGCGGAGGCGCGTGCCTAGGTCGAGTCGCCACACGCATGTCCAACCCGGCCGCCACGAAACGGGTCCATCTACTACGTTTGGTAGGGCATCGGCAACCACGCCGAGAATTGCAAAATGAAAACCGCAGGTAGAACGCCTGCGGTTTTCTCTATTTTGGGTGTATGGTTGGCGGTTGCGGTTAAAACGTAGTAGATGGGCGGGTTTCGTGGCGAGGGGCGTCTATCGGCTCCCCAATTTACCTACTCAACGACCTTATCCGGCTGGATGAGCTCCTCGTAGTAGCTGATATGCTCGCGAGCGTCTTCAATCTCGGGCAGCAGGAAGTTGTAGATGACTTCGATGATCATCGTGGCGCTGATCTTGGAGAACGCGAAGTCACCCGTTGTCAGCAGCGCTTCGTGATTGACGGTATTAAAGGTGTAGTCGGCGAGGCGCGCAAGTGGAGACTTGCTATCGCTGCTGATGACGACCACGGTTGCGCCGCAGTCGCGAGCCGCTTTTGCCATGCGATTCAGTCGGCGCGATTTGCCAGAGTTTGAGATTAGCACGATAACGTCACCCGGGCGCAACGTGAGCGCAAAGCCGATTAATGTCTCGCTAATGGTGCTCGCCATGCAGCGCAGGCCCAGCTGCGAAAACTTAAACGTCGCATCGAGCGCGACCGCGTTCGTATTGCCCACAGCCGCAAACTCAATAACCCCTGCATGCTTAAGGGCATGCACTACAGCCGCCAGCGTATCGTGGTCGATCCCGTCGATAGTCGCATTAAGCTCGCTCACCTTGGCAGCCAGGATGTTCTTTAGACTCTGCTCCATATTGTCGAGCGAGACCTCGTCGGTCAGGCCCTCGTTGCGCTGGCTTTCCAAATCCCTCGCCAACGAAAACTGAAAGCTGCGGAAGCTGCCAAACCCAAGCTTGCGGCAGAAGCGCGAAACGGTCGCCTCGGACGTGGCAGCGGCGCGTGAGAGCTGAGCCGCCGTGAGGCGTGGAGCCTCGGACTGGTGCTCCAATATATAGTCGACAATGCGCTGCTCGGATTCGCTGTATCCCTGATGGGTGCTAATGAGGGAAAGTGCGCTCTTGCTACTATCGGTCATGGATGGCTCCTGGTTGGCATGAAAATCTAATTTGATTCGCAATGCCATAGTATACGGGCATTTTTAATTACAAGATACACCTTGCCGTTTCAAGTGTTGATGGTAAACTTTCACTTACCGTTTACGGTTATGAAAGAACCTTTCACCAGAGAATTGCACCTTGTCTCTTCTCACGCGGACGGTAGGTTGGTATCTTTCAGTTGTGGAAAAACGCGCATCGAAGCGCGTGTAGGGGAGCGCCCGCGGGCGCTGTACTCAAGAAGGAGGGACACATGGCTAAGTTTGACATCATCGCCGCGACCGGTTGCCCGACCGGCATTGCGCACACCTTCATGGCGAAGGAGGCGCTGGAGAAGGCAGCTGCCGAGCGCGGTCTGACCATTAAGGTCGAGACTCATGGCCAGGTCGGTGTCGAGAACGAGCTCACCAAGAGTGAGATCGCTGGTGCCAAGGCCGTCGTCGTCGCAGCAGA
Organism: uncultured bacterium; assembly: GCA_905216045.1. GTDB lineage: Bacteria > Actinomycetota > Coriobacteriia > Coriobacteriales > Coriobacteriaceae > Collinsella. Next base: position 961 of record CAJMSL010000097.1, on the reverse strand, counting down.
CAAGGATGTCCAGGCTGAGCGTTTCGCCGGTAAGCCCATGGTTTCCGTTGGTGTTTCCAAGGCCCTGTCCGTTGAGGCCGCCGGTAAGTTGATTGACCGCGCGCTCGCCGCCAAGGGCGACAGCACGGTTGCAGCCGCTGCCGATGTCGAGGACGAGGTTGAGGAGAAGGAGTCCATCGGCCACGTTATCTACAAGCACCTCATGAACGGCGTCAGCCATATGCTGGTCTTCGTCGTTGCCGGTGGTGTCCTGCCCGCCGTCTCGTTCCTGTGGGGCATTACGTCCTTCGATTCGACGGCGTCTGACTACAACAGCTTTGCTGCGATGCTCAAGATCATCGGCGGCATCGCCATGAACCTCATGGTTCCGGTGCTTTCCGCCTATATCGCCGAGTCCATCGGCAAGCGCCCGGCGCTCGTCCCCGGCTTTGTTGCCGGTATGATCGCCATCCAGGGCCTGCCTGTTAACGCCGAGACCGGCATGATCGACGCCGGTGGCGCCGGCGTGGGCTTCGGCTTCCTGGGCGGCATCGTCGGTGGCTTCCTCGCCGGCTATGTCATCCTGCTGCTCGAGAAGGTCTTTGCCGGTCTGCCCAAGAACCTGGACGGCCTTAAAGCTATCTTCCTGTACCCGCTGTTCTCGACGGCTATCGTCGGTCTGGTCATGCTCGGCATTTCTGGCCCCATGGCTGCCATCAACACCGCCATGATGGACTTCCTCAAGGGCCTGTCCGCCTCTGGCGCCGTTGTCCTGGGTCTTGCCATTGGCTGCATGTGCGCCTTTGACATGGGCGGCCCGGTCAACAAGGCTGCTTACGTCACCGGTACCGCTATGCTCACCGAGGCTTTGGCCGCCGGTGTTGGCACCGATACCTACAACTTCGGCACCAACTTCATGGCTGCCGTCTCCGCCGCCTGCATCGTTCCGCCGCTGATCACCACCTTAGCCGACGTTGTCGGC
>CAJMSL010000096.1 GCA_905216045.1 uncultured bacterium | reverse complement strand
TCACCCGTATCGACACGGTCTTCGATCGCCTGGAGCAGCTGAACTTCGAGTAGGTTCGGGCATAACGTTAGCTTTTTAGGGCGCTTTGCTGGTAATGTGTGTTGCCGGCAAAGCGCCTCGTTGCATTTAGGGAAAGACGGGGATAATAGTCGTCTCGAATAACATTCTGAGAGGGGATCGCATGATTTCGTTTGATTACAAGCCTCAGGGCGAGTGTGCTCGCAATATTCACCTTGACCTTTCCGATGACGGCAACAAGGTGATGGGCGTTGAGTTTACCGGCGGCTGCGACGGCAATCTCAAGGCTATCTCCAAGCTGGTCGAGGGCGCTCCTGCCGATCGCGTAATCGAGGTTCTCGCCGGTAATACCTGCGGTATGAAAAAGACCTCCTGCGCCGACCAGCTTACACGCGCTATCGAGGCCGCTCGCGCCGAGATCGCCTAATGGGTATCGCCGATCACATCAAGAACGGAATATCGCGTCGCGGCTTTGTGCTCGGTGGGGTTGCTGCGGGCGCTGCCACGGTGCTTGCCGGATGCTCGAAAAAAACGGGTACCAGCGATGATGCCGCCGGCGAGCCGCAGGTTATCAAGGACGATTCCAAAATCATCTCGATTACGGATGAGTACGAGGCAGTCGACATCGATCTTGAGCCGGCGGCGTCGTGGACGCTGCCTCTGGGTACGCTGCTGTACTACTGCGACGGCGATTACGCCGCGGCGATGATGGCGCCCGCATCGGCACTGCACGCCAACACGCTCGGTGTGCTCAACCTGGGCGATGGCTCGCTTACCACATTAATCGAGGATCCTATCGAGGGCACGGGATATGCATTCTACGATGTCCGTGCCGGCGACGGCGTATTCGCGTGGGTTGAGATGAACTTTGCCAATTCATCGTGGAAGCTCTACGCTCAAAATCTGTCGGGCGCTTCGCTCTCTGGCGACGTGGTTGAGCTCGATCGAGGTGGCAAGGACTATGATCCGCCGCTGTTTACGGCGTTCGGGGCATCAGTCATCTGGTATAAAATGCCTTCGGCAGGCGGCAATAAAACGAGTAGTGATTCGTTTTGCTATCGTCGCTCGCTTGATGAATCCAAGGCCGAGGTAATTTGGAAATCGACGGGCCGCTTTGCATCGGCCCCGCGCGCGAGCGACGGCATTTTGACCATCTCGCCGCGTGTCCGCAACGACGAGGGCGTCTACTACGGCATAACGGCAATCGATCTGACCGACGGCAACAACACCAAACGTGCCCAGCTAGTCCTTCCCTCGTCAGTCTCGCCTTTCGAGGCCGTATATATGGGCGATACCTTCGTGTTTTCTATCGAGGCGGCCTATAGTGGCGTGGGCAGCCTGGGCAATATGGGCACATATATCGGTAATGAGGGAGGGCCGTACCTCTTCCTGTCCCGCGAGCCGCTCGCATGTGCGGCTGGCAAGAAGAATAAATACCTTGTTAAGGTACAGGCGTCGCATTTCCTGATCGACACCTCTGCCAAGACCTATGGCTCGCTGCTGTCGCCCGACCGCGCTTTGGAGTATGGCGATTATCCAGCTACGGCGGGAAAATCGGACTCATTCCTTACGTACGCCACGGTGCGCAACAGCCAGGGTATACCAGAGACGGTCACTGCACGTCTATTCTCTCTTTAAGCTTAGAGGGGTTAAAAAGGCGCCAACAGGGGAATAAACGCGTTGTAATTGTGAGTACCGCCCGCCGAGCTGCAGCGTCATAGCGGCATCCGGCGGGCTCAGGTGCGTTAAAATGGGCTTGTTCTTAGCTAATTGAGACAGGGGGGCCGTGTTATGGCTTCAGATGCAAAAAAGATTCTGCTGGTCGAGGATGAGAAGGCAATCCGTGACGCCGTCGCTGCCTATCTCGAGCGCGAAGGCTACTGGGTTGTGGGCGTCGGCGACGGCCAGTCCGCGATCGAGGAGTTCGAGAAGCATCAGTTCGACCTGGTCGTGCTCGACCTTATGCTCCCCAAGATCCCCGGCGAGCGCGTTTGCCGCACCATTCGCGATACCTCGGATGTCCCCATCATCATGCTGACGGCTAAGGGCGAGATCGAGGACCGTATTATCGGTCTTGAGCTCGGCGCCGACGACTATCTGATTAAGCCGTTCTCGCCGCGCGAGCTCGTCGCCCGCGTTCGCGCTCTGTTCCGCCGTGCCCATCAGGCCGACGAGCCCGCCGTCGAGGTACTCGACTTCGGCGATCTGGTCATCGATATCTCGGGCCACAAGATCTTGGTCGAGGGCAAGGAAGTCGATCTGACGGCTTCCGAGTTCAAGCTGCTCACCACGCTTGCCCGTCATCCCGGCCGTGTGTATAACCGCATGGAGCTGGTCGAGAAAGTGCTCGGGTATGACTTTGAGGGCTATGAGCGCACCATCGATAGCCACGTGAAGAATCTTCGCGCCAAGCTGGGCGATGATCCCAAGAAGCCCAAGTGGCTCTACACCGTCCATGGTGTCGGCTATCGCTTCGAGGCTCCGGCCAAGACCGATAAGTCGGACGAGAAATAGGGAAATCACATATGACACCTGCGCGCTTTGAAATCGGACAAAAGCACAAGCAGGAGAGCGAGGCGGGTTCCAAGGCTAGTTGGAACACGCCTCGTTCCGATTCACGGCCAACGATGAGCTATCCCTCGCGCATGGCACTTGCTTTTGCTCTGACATCGCTCATGACGGTATTGGTGCTGGTGGGCGTTGTCTCTGTTGTGTGGGGCACGGTCTTTTCGGATTACACACGCTCCAATATCGTCGAAATCGCAAATTCCGCTGCCGAGAAGTTGGCAACCTCATATGAGGAAAACGGTTCTTGGACCGCGGGAGAACTGCGCACGGTCGCAACGTCGAGTTTGGTTTCCGACGATCTGGGCATGCAGGTCGTCAATAAAAAGGGCGTGATCGTTTATGACGATTCCTGGCCCTCGGCAAGCGCCACCGCCGATGTACGCGAAAACCAGGCTACGATCGACGACACGAGCGGCAAGAGGGCATCGCATAGCCCGGTCTCGTCTGCTCCAACCGACTCCGATAGCGTTGCTAACGTCGAGATTGTAACGTCTTCCGGCGAGTATGTCGGACAGGTAAAGCTGTGGGCCATCGGCTCCGACGCTCAGCTCACCAAGGCGGACTCTGCGTTTAGGGAGACGACCATTAACGCCATGGCCCTCGCCGCGGTTGTTGCAATCTGCATTTCGGTCGTTATCGGATCGCTCGTGTCGCGCATGCTCACCAAGCCGATTCATCGCATCACCAGTACCGCAAAGCAAATCCGTGACGGCGACCTGTCGGCTCGCACGGGACTGCGCGGTGATGACGAGATCGATCAGCTGGGTGAGACCTTCGATGAGATGGCCACTTCGCTCGAGAAGGATATGAAACACGAGAAGCGCCTGACCTCAGACGTTGCACACGAGCTTCGCACGCCGCTTATGGCCATGCTCGCAACGGTCGAGGCCATGCAGGATGGCGTGTATCCCACCGACGATGAGCATTTGGAGACCGTTGCTTCCGAGACGCGTCGCCTGGCTCGTCTGGTGCAGCAGATGCTCGACCTATCGCGTATGGAAAACAGCACGGCTCCGCTCAATCTAGAACCGGTGGACATGGTTCCGTTCGTGCGATCGATTGTGAATGGCCAGGAGCGCCTGTTTGCCGACCGTGACCTGCGTTTGCGCTTTGCAGATGAGACGCAGGGCCACGATGACGTTGTCGAGGCAGATCCCGACATGATCACGCAATGTGTTATCAACCTCATGAGCAACGCCATGCGCTACACCCCCGAGGGCGGTTGGGTCGTGGTGTCGGTGCTCAGTGACCGCAGGCACGTCAGCATTGCCGTTTCTGATACCGGCATCGGTATTGCCAAGGACGATCTGTCGCGCATTTTCGGGCGGTTTTGGCGCGCCGATGCCAGCCGCGCCCGCGAAGCTGGCGGCCTGGGCGTCGGCCTCGCCGTGACCAAGCAGATTGTCGAGCGTCACCATGGCTACATATCCGTGGAGTCGGAGCTTGGAAAGGGTACGACTTTTACAATTCATCTGCCCCGCGAGCACACGGCAGACGCGGCATCTACTACAATGGAGCACTAGCTTTTCGCTATTCGGTGAAGGAGGGGCCGCGTCCCTGCCGCTCCGAGTTTGCGAAAACATGCGGGAAAGAACCCGCATTTCTGTCGTATTTAGGTAAGGAGTGACTCACGTGACAACGATGGAGCGTCGTCCGGATTCCCGTGGCAAGGTTCGTGATATTTACGATGCCGGTGAAAACCTGCTGATGGTCGCCACCGACCGCATTTCTGCGTTCGACTTCATTCTTCCCGACGAGATTCCGTTTAAGGGAGAGGTGCTCAATCGCATCTCGGCATTCTGGTTCGATAAGTTTGCCGACATCGTCCCCAACCATCTCGTTTCCATCGACCCGGCGGATTTCCCCGAGGAGTTTGCTGAGTATCGTGACTACCTCGCTGGCCGCGCCATGCTGGTTAAGAAGGCCCAGACGATTCCTATCGAGTGCATCGTCCGCGGCTATCTGACCGGTTCGGGCAAGAAGACCTACGACGAGAACGGCACCGTCTGCGGCATCCAGCTGCCTGAGGGCCTGACCGAGGCTTCCAAGCTTCCCGAGCCGCTGTTCACGCCGTCCACGAAGGCCGAGATCGGTGACCACGACGAGAACATCTCGTTCGAGCGTTGCTGCGAGATCGTGGGCGAGGACATCGCCACGCAGATTCGTGACCTTTCCCTCAAGATCTACAAGGCCGCTGCCGAGTACGCCGCGACCCGTGGCATCATCATTGCCGACACCAAGTTCGAGTTTGGTGTTATTGATGGCAAGGTCACGCTGATCGACGAGTGCCTCACGCCCGACTCCAGCCGTTTCTGGCCTGCTGCCAGCTACGAGGAGGGCAAGATCCAGCCTAGCTACGACAAGCAATTCGTCCGCAATTGGCTCAAGGCCAACTGGGATATGACGGGGGAGACCCCGCACCTGCCCGCCGAGGTCATCGATGGCACGTCCGAGCGCTATCGCGAGGCCTTCCAGATCATCACCGGCTCCCAGTTCACAAGCATGAAGGAGAACGCATAAGTGAGTACCCGTAGCGCCACGAACAAGCGCACGCAATCCCACGAAGTTACCGGGGTTGCGCGTAAGTCTGCCGCATCTGCTAAGCCCGCCCGCCAAGCAGCGAGCTCCGTTCGCATCGTGCCGGCTTCGTCTAAGGCACGCCGCAAAGAGCTCGAGAAGGGCGAGAACCTCGAGGGCCTCTCTAAAGAGGAGAAGCGCGCCCGCAAGGCCAAGCAGCGCGCCAAGGAGGACCGCATCTATACGGTGTCGAATATCCTCCTCAAGCAGGACGAGGACTACACCAAGCGCCGTCGCATCTGGTGGATTGTGCTCGCCATTGGCATGGTGCTCGTCGTGGCAATTTGGGCCTCGCTGTACTTCGCTCCCGCTGGCATGGTGTCCAGCCCTGTCCAGATGGTCGGCATCGTTTTGTCCTATGTCATCATCCTAGGTGACTTTATCTACGACTTCGCTCGTATTCGTCCCTTGCGCAACATGTACCGCGCGCAGGCCGAGGGCATGTCCGAGAACAAGCTCAACGCTCTTATTGAGCGCGCGGCTGCCGAGGAGGACCAGAAGGACTCCAAGAAGAAGTAGCGTTTGCATACATACTTATCGCTAAGATATAAGGCGCGTCGTTTTTGCGGCGCGCCTTTTTACTGTTCTATAGATAGATGGAGTGGCACATGATTCGAGCTGCCCTGACGGTCGAAGAGGCTCTGGAGGGCATGAAGGCCCTGGAGCCCAAGATTAAAAACTACGCGCGCCTGGTCGTCCGCAAGGGCGTAAACGTCAAGCCCGGCCAGGAGGTCGTCGTTCAGTCTCCGGTCGAGTGCGCGCCGTTTGCGCGCGTGGTGGTCGCGGAGGCCTATGCTGCCGCCGCCGGCCACGTGACGGTCATTTGGGCCGATGATGCCGTGACGAGGCTCACGTACGAGCATGTCGAGAAAAGCTATTTTGAGCAGACACCCGAGTGGAAGCGCATGCAGCTGGATTCCTTGGCCCAGGATGGTGCCTGCTTTGTCTTTATCGAAGGTGCGGATCCTGCGGCCCTCAAGGGCATCGATCCAGCCAAGCCGGCCGCGGCATCAAAGGCGAGGAATACGCAGTGCAAAGTTTTCCGCCGTGGACTGGATTACAACATCAATCCGTGGTGCATCGCCGGCGCTCCGGTCGTGGCTTGGGCGCACGAGGTGTTCCCAGGAGACGCCGATGAGGTTGCAATCTATAAACTGTGGAATGCGATTCTGCACACCGCGCGCGCCGATGGCCAGGACCCGGAGAGCGACTGGGAACTCCATGACGCCGCATTCGAAAAGAACCTGCGTTTCCTGAACGACAATCGTTTCGACTACTTGCATTACACCGCGGCAAATGGAACCGATCTGACGATTGGCATGACGAAGGGTCACGAGTGGGCCGGCGGCAAGGGCAAGACGCCCGATGGACACCCCTTCTTCCCCAACATTCCCACCGAGGAAGTCTTCACCTCGCCCGATCGCATGCGCGCCGACGGTATCGTGTACTCGGCCATGCCGCTCATCCACCACGGCAATAAAGTCGAAGATTTTTGGATTAAGTTCGAGGGCGGCCGCGTGGTGGACTACGACGCCCGCGTGGGCAAGGCAACGCTTGCGAGCATTATTGACACCGATGAAGGTGCCGCTCATCTGGGCGAGGTCGCGCTCATTTCCAAGAACACTCCGATCCGCGAAAGCGGCGTTCTGTTCTATGACACGCTCTATGACGAGAACGCTAGCTGCCATCTCGCGCTAGGTGTCGGTTTCCCCGAATGCATCGAGGGTGGGTATGACATGTCCAAGGAGGAGCTCCTGGTGCATGGCGTTAACGTCTCGAGCACGCACGTCGATTTTATGATCGGCACGGACGACATCGATATTACGGGCATTACGCCTGATGGACGTGAAGTTGTGATTTTCCAGAACGGCCAATGGAGTTGGGAATAGTCCCAGACCGTGGTACAATGCCACCCGCGGGCCGTTAGCTCAGCTGGCAGAGCAGGGGACTTTTAATCCCAAGGTCCAGGGTTCGAACCCCTGACGGCCCACCCAAAGATTGTTGAGACGGTCAACTTCGGTTGGCCGTCTTTTTTGTCGCCCTTTCATGGGTTCGAACCCGTATCTATCTATATATAAGAACGCTTGGCGAACAAAACCCGCCTTTTACCGATGGGAAACAAATAGCTGATGCCTTTGGAGTAAAGTAGCGCTCCAGAGATGACCGATGTCTCAATACTCGTAAAACAGCTGGTCATCGCCAATATCAGAAGCCAATGCTTCAGTTTTAACCTCAGTGATGCGACTGAGGGATCTATTCATTTGTGAACAAAATATGGAGTGCGCGATTCCCGCCCACGGCGCCCCTCCGGTCTGGCAATATATCTCCTTGCCGCGCGGCCCGGTCGGACCGGATCAGCCGCGGGGCGTGCACCTTGAGAACCGGATACTGCGAGGATGGACACTCACTTCAGTGTCGCATCCGGGCAGACATCGAACCAT
>CAJMSL010000095.1 GCA_905216045.1 uncultured bacterium | reverse complement strand
TAGCCATGGATCTGCCCATCAGCTTGCAAGACATCACGTATGCCGAGAACTATCTGGCGCAGGGCGACCTGGCTACGGCGACGCCGCTGCTGGAGCGTCTGGTGGAGCTCGCCGAGGAGTATATCGACGCTGAGTGCAAGACGGAGGAGAAGCGCCAATACTTTAGCTTCGATAGCAAGTTTGAGCGCTTGGCCTATCGCCGCGTGGAGAAGGATCCGCGCGAGCTCGTGCAGGTCGAGGTGCCGTTTGACCGCCTGTTCTCCGACATGGCGTTTGCCTACATTCGCCAGCAGGATTATGTGAGCGCTCGTTAGGCCCTGATGGAGTCTTTGCGTTGGGACCTCATGAACTGCTTCTTTCGCTTGGATTTGGCCGAGCTGTTCCGCGCACTCGAGGACAAGCAGGAATGGGCATCGCTCTCGTTCTCGGTGCTGGAGCGTGCAAGCGATGGCAAGTGCGCCGCCCGCGCTTACGCCAATCTGGGTCAGTACTTCTTGGAGCCCGAGACCGAGAACGTTTCGGCTGCCGTGGGCTGCGCGCGTCTGGCGCTGCGCCTGGCGCCCAACGATGCGCATACGACGCGCCTGCTCAACAAGATCCATACCACCTATCCGGATGCCGCTGATGAGAGCGACGACCACGTGATGGGTGAATTGGCCCTGCAAGGCGTGCCGACCTCGCCTTCGGCCGAGATTGCCATCTGCCTGATTATGTGCGCGACCGATGCTGCAAGCGACGGCGACAAGCAGGAGGCGACGCGCCTGACGGTACGTGCTCGCGACTTGGTGGGCGAGGAGGCCTGCGCGGCGATTATCAAACTGGTGCGCGAGAGCGATGCCGAGCTCAATGCCGAGCGCAAGGCAAAGCGCGAGACTGCGGGCTCAAACGCCGATGGAGCCAAGGAGGCCGGCGATGCCCAGTAAGCGCGAGCGCAAACTCATTTCCAAGAATCGCTCGGCGCATCACGAGTACTTTATCGATGAGACGTTCGAATGCGGTATTGAACTGAGTGGCACCGAGGTCAAGTCGATTCGCGAGCGCGCCTGCCAGATCACCGATACCTTCGCGCTGATCCGCGGCGGGGAGTGCTGGCTCGTCGGCCTGCATATCCACCCTTATAGCCATGGTGGCGTGTGGAATCGCGATCCCGACCGTCGGCGTCGTCTGCTGCTGCACCGCAAGGAGATCGACTTTCTTGACGGCAAACTTCGCAACCGTGGTTATGCGCTGGTTCCGTTGGAGCTCTACTTTAATATCGACGGCCGCGTAAAGCTGCTGCTGGGTCTGGGTCGCGGCAAGAAGCTCTACGACAAGCGTGAGGACATGGCCAAGCGTGATGTCCAACGCGAGATCGACCGCGCCCTTAAGGAACGCAATCGCTGACCACCCTTCATAAGTTGCGGTGGAATACGGACTGTTTTGCCTGATTGAGGGACTATTCAGTCCCTATTTCACCGCAACTGCGGGCGTCTCATCTTTCTTACTGTTCTGACACATATGTCTCAAAGGCGGCGTCCGTTATGGGCGTCGCCTTTTTTGTGGGTACATACATCCATGAGGTTCCAACCCGAGCTAGGGGAGTGATCGTTATGGACAAAACTGCGTTCTTTACCATGCCGAGTGGCCTGTACGTGGTGAGCGCCGCGGCGGACGGGCTGCGTGCCGGCTGCGTCATCAACACAGCGGTGCAGGTGACATCCGCCCCGCCGCGCATCTCGATTGCCGTGAACAAGGAAAATGTCACGTCCGGCGTAATCGCATCGGCTAAGGCTTTTGCGCTGACCGTGATTGACCAGACCGCCGACATGCTCTATATCGGCAATTTTGGCTTCCGCACCAGCAGCGATTACGACAAGTTTGCCAAGTATGAGACCCACGAGACCACTCTGGGCATGCCCTATGTGCCCGAGCACGCGGCGGCGCTGTTTAGCTGCCATTTGATCGACACTGTGGATGTGGGCACGCATCTGCTGTTTATTGGCGAGGTCGAGGATGCCGAGCGCCTGAGCGACGAGACGCCACTGACGTACGACTACTATCACAAGGTACTAAAGGGCAAGACGCCGCCCAAAGCCTCGTCGTATCAAGGCTAGAAATGTTCTAAAAATACTTGCATTATGTTATTGAGAATATATACTAATAAGCAAGTACACCAGCAGTCACGTTCGAGAGGAGAACATCATGGCTGAGGAGAAGAAGACGTATAAGTTTGTGTGCACCGTTTGCGGTTACGAGGTTGAGGTCGACACGCCCGAGCTGCCCGAGGACTACGTATGCCCGGTCTGCGGCGTCGGCCCCGATGAGTTTGAGCTCGTCGAGGAGTAACTCGTAGACACACGGCGATTAGCCATACAGAGCTCTGTCCAAGGGTCCCGGCTGGATATTCCGGCCGGGACCCTTTTGATTTATCTGACGGTTTAAAACGGTCTCACGTGTTACAGATTAAGACGTTATATCTGGACAGCCACGCCATCCCAATTACATTCCCGTTAGCAGCACGATGTCGAGAATCGTCACGATGGCACCGATCCCTACGAGCAGCGCGTTGAGCGGGCGCGAGTTGGCGTATTTGCCCATGACGCGGCGTGAGCTGGTGAGCCGTATGAGCACAAAGACCGTAATCGGCAGCTGAAGAGACAGCAGCGCCTGACTCCAGATGAGACCCTCAAAAGGATTCGGGACGACCAAGCACGCCGTCACTGCGCCGACGAAACAGGCCGCCACCCCGATCGAGGAATGTCGGTCGTGGATGTCGTATTCCTCGTCGAACATGCCCGCGGTGATGGTGCCTGCCGCCATGCCCACCGTCACACTACTCGATATGCCCGCAAACAGCAGTGCCACCGCAAAGATGGTCGAGCTTGCCGGGCCCAGAATGGGGGAGAGCGTGTCCGCTGCGACGGCGAGGTCGTCTACGACAATGCCATGCGCAAAGAAGGTCGCTGCGGCCAGGATGACCATGGCCGAGTTGATCGCCCAGCCCACGCCCATCGAAAAGAGCGTGTCGAAGAGCTCGTAGCGCTGACGTTCCTCGATAACCTGCTCGCCTTGGCCTTCGAAGTGCATGGATTGGATGACCTCGGAGTGCAGGAAGAGGTTGTGGGGCATAACGACCGCGCCTAGGACACTTACGATAATCGCGGCCGAGCCGGTGGGCATACTGGGTGTGATCCAGCTTGCGGCGGCCTGCGGCCAGTCGACCTTGACCAGCGTAAGCTCAGCCAAAAGCGAGAGTCCTACCACGCCTACGAAGGCGATGATCCATCGCTCGGCGCGCTTGTAGGAGCTCGTCATGAGCATCGCCATCGATACTGCCGCCACGATGACGCAGCCCGCGCGCACGGGCAGCCCAAAGAGCATTTGAAGGGTAATCGCGCCACCCAGGACTTCGGCCATGGCGGTGGCGATGGTCGCGAGATAGGCGCTGGCGAGTACTGCGCGTCCCACGATGCGGGGGAGGTAGCGTGTCGTGGCCTCGGCAAGACAGGTGCCCGTGGCGATGCCCAAGTGCGCCGCGTTGTGCTGCAGCACGATGAGCATGATCGTGGACAGCGTGACGATCCACAGCAGCGCGTAGCCAAACTGCGAGCCGGCGGCCATGTTGGAGGCCCAGTTGCCCGGATCGATAAAGCCGACGGTCACGAGCAGCCCGGGGCCGATATGCCGCGCAATGTCTAGGCCTCCGTGACCGCCGGTGCGTCGGGAGCCAAAATGTTGTTTGAGATGGTTGAGCATGGTGCGCTCCTGTGTGCCGTTTGTTTGACGCCGCAAAGGATACCCGTTTTAGGCTCAAAAGTTAACTACGACTAACAAAATAGTTGTATTTGAATGGGGTGGGGAAAGGGGGTTGCCGAAATGTCTTGATCTGTAACAACTGGGGATGGAAATTGGGTCTAGGTGTTACAGATCAAGACAGGAAGAAATGGTCCTATGGAAAATCTCGATCTGTAACAGCTGACCGCCAAAACTGACCCTTCGTGTTACAGATTGAGACATTCGGAACTGTCTCTCGAAAACATCTTGATCTGTAACAGTTAGTCGTCGAAATTGGGTCTTACTGTTACAGATTGAGATGTTTGAAGCGGTGAGCTTACAGGCCGAACTTGGGGCCTATGTTGTCGCCCTTGAGGTCGGCGGTGTCCACTCGTAGGGCGTGCGTTACGCGATTGTTTCGAAACGGGTGGGAAACACAACGGGCCGGCGGTGCTCCTAGTATGCCTATTCAACTGACTGTCTAATATCTAGGGGAGGATCGCGATGCAGGCAGATTCCGCTCAGCAGCAGGGCCTTTATCGCCCCGAATTCGACCACGATGCATGCGGCATCGGCGCGCTTGCCGATATCAACGGCGAGCGCCATCACCAGATCCTGGACGACGCACTGTCCATTCTGGTCAACTTGGAGCACCGCGGCGGCACGGGACTCGAGAAGAACACCGGCGACGGCGCCGGCATCCTGTTCCAGGTTCCGCATCACTTTTTCCGTAAAGAGGCTCAAAAGTGTGGCCAGATTCTGCCGGCAGAGGGCGACTATGGCGTGGCCATGCTGTTCTTCCCGCAGGACGAGAAGGGCGTAGAGGATGCCCGCCGCGTGTTTGAGGAGGGCTGCGCCGAGGCCGGCGTGCCGCTGCTCTTTTGGCGCGAGGTGCCGGTTGACCCGCACGACCTGGGCGAGACGGCCCGCGCCTGTATGCCCACTATCCTGCAGGCCTTCCTGGGCCGTCCGGACGACACGCCCGCCGGCGATGCCTTCGAGCGCCGCCTGTACGTGTGCCGCCGCACCATCGAGAAGAAGGCCGACGCTGAGTTTGCCCTGCGCGACAAAATCTTCTATGTATGCTCCATGAGCTCGCGCACCATCGTGTACAAGGGCATGCTGGTCGCCACGCAGATGCGCCGCTTCTTCATCGATCTCAACGACGCCGCCGTCAAGACGGCCGTGGCGCTCGTCCACTCGCGCTACTCCACCAACACCACGCCCAGCTGGGAACGCGCGCACCCCAACCGCTTTATCATCCACAACGGCGAGATCAACACCCTCAAGGGCAACGTCAACTGGATCCGCGCCCGCGAGCCCAACCTGTACAGCCCCGTGCTGCAGCATGATCTTGAGCGCGTGATGCCCATCATCAACCGCGAGGGCTCCGACTCCGCGATTCTGGACAATGTGCTTGAGTTCCTGGTCATGAACGGTCGCCCGCTCACGCGTGCCGCGTCCATGTTGCTGTCCGAGCCGTGGGACCACAACGACAGCCTGAGTGAGGAGCGCCGCGCCTACGACGCTTACCAGTCCATGCTCATGGAGCCGTGGGACGGTCCTGCCGCTATCGCCTTTACCGACGGCCGTACCCTGGGTGCCGCCCTCGACCGTAACGGCCTGCGCCCGGCTCGCTACTACGTGACGCGCGACGGCCGCTTTATGTTGGCGAGTGAGGTGGGCACCATCGAGGTGAGCCCCGAGAACATCCTGACGAGCGGCTGTCTGGGGCCGGGCCAGATGCTCGAGGTCGACTTTGCCCGCGGCCGCGTGATCTACAACGACGAGCTGCGCGCTCGTTACGCCAAGGAAAAGCCCTATCGCGACTGGATCGCCGAGGAGACGCTGACCGTCGACGCGCTCGACAAGCCCGTCGCGCCCACGCCCGCCGAGGATACCGAGGTGCCCGCCGCCGTGCGCATGGCCAAGCTCGGGTATCACTGGGATGATGTTGACGAAGTCGTGCGTCCCATGGCCCAGCAGGGCAAGGCGCCGCTCGCCTCGATGGGTATCGATGCGCCGCTGGCCTGCCTGTCCAAGAAGACGCGCTCGTTCTTTGACTACTTCTATCAGCTGTTCGCCCAGGTCACGAACCCGCCCATCGACGCCCTTCGCGAGCATATGGTCACCTCGACCACGCTCTACCTGGGCAACCACGGCAACCTGCTCGAGGACTCTCGTACGGCCTGCCAGCTGGTTCGCCTGGAGCGCCCACTGCTGAGCGAGGAGGAGTTCGACCGCATTTGCGCCATCGACCGCGTGGGCTTTAAGACCCGCCGTTTCCGTGCCGTCTACCGCCGCGATGCCGGCGAGGGCGCGCTGCAGGCTGCGCTCAAGCAGCTTGCCGAAGACGTCGAGGCTGCGGTTCGCGATGGCGTGAACATCGTGGTGCTGAGCGACCGTGCCGCTGCGGGCGAGGTGCCCGTGCCGTCGCTGCTCGCCGTGGGCTGCGTGCACAACCACCTGATCCGTGCCGGCGTGCGTACCTTTGCCGACATCGTGGTGGAGTGTGGCGACGCCGTGTCCCCGCACGACTTTGCGGCGCTGGTGGGCTACTCCGCGAGCGGCATCTATCCGTACAACGCGCATGCGTGCATTCGCGACTTGGCGGCGCACGGCGATCTGGACGTGACAGCCGAGCAGGGCATCGCCAACTACAACAAGGCTGCGACCGCCGGCATCGTCTCCATCATGTCCAAGATGGGCATCTCCACGGTGCAGAGCTACCACTCCGCGCAGATCTTCGAGGCCGTGGGCTTTACGCCGGAGTTTGTCAACGCGTACTTCGCCGGCACGGTGAGCCGTGTGGGCGGTATGGGTGTCGAGGACGTCGAGCGCGAGCAGAATGAGCGCTACGACGCCGCGCTCGCTATCCTTAAGAGCCCGGCTCCCGATCAGCTGCCCACGTTGGGTCTGACCAAGTGGCGCCCGCTCGGCGGCGAGGATCACCTCATCGATCCGCAGACTGTCTACTTGCTGCGGACCGCCTGCCGTGAGGACAGCTACGACACCTTTAAGGAGTACAGCGCCCGCCTGCACCGCACCGGCCGTGCCGTGCGCCTGCGCGACCTGCTGGACTTTGATGCCGGCGGCCGCACCCCGGTGGCACTCGACGAGGTCGAGCCCGCGCTCAACATCGTTCGCCGCTTTAACACCGGCGCCATGTCGTACGGTTCCATCAGCAAGGAAGCACACGAGTGCATGGCCATCGCCATGAACCGCCTGCACGGCCGTTCCAACTCGGGCGAGGGCGGCGAGGATCCGCGCCGTGAGACCCCGCTGGCTAACGGTGACTCCAAGAATTCCGCCATCAAGCAGGTGGCAAGCGCGCGCTTTGGCGTGACGAGCCGCTACCTGTGCAGCGCCTTTGAGATTCAGATCAAGATGGCCCAGGGCGCCAAGCCCGGCGAGGGCGGCCACCTGCCCGGCAAGAAGGTCTACCCCTGGATCGCCGAGGTCCGTCAGTCCACGCCCGGCATCGGCCTGATCTCGCCTCCGCCGCACCACGACATCTACTCCATCGAGGACCTGGCGGAGCTTATCTTCGATCTTAAGAACGCCAACCCCGGCGCACGCGTGTCGGTCAAGCTGGTCAGCGAGGCCGGCGTCGGCACCATCGCCACCGGTGTGGCCAAGGGTGCCGCCGACAAGATCTTGATCAGCGGCCACAACGGCGGCTCCGGTGCTGCGGCGCGCGATTCGATCTGGCACGCCGGTCTGCCGCTGGAGCTTGGCCTTGCCGAGGCCCAGCAGACGCTGCTGCAAAACGGCCTGCGCTCACGCGTGGTGCTCGAAGCCGACGGCAAGCTCGTGGACGGCACCGATGTCGCCGGCGCCTGCCTGCTGGGTGCCGAGGAGTTTG
>CAJMSL010000094.1 GCA_905216045.1 uncultured bacterium | reverse complement strand
GAACTTCGTTATGCTCGATGGCAGCCTGCAGGGCGAGCGCGTTCATAACGGTTGCCAGCATGCCCTTATAGTCGGCCTGAGCGCGCTCCATGCCACCGGCAGCGCCGGCCATGCCGCGGAAAATATTGCCGCCGCCGACAACGACGCCGACCTCATGACCAACGGCGAGCAGCTCCTTGACCTGCTTGGCAAGATGGTCGGTAACCTTGGGGTCGATGCCATATTGGCCGTCGCCCATCAGTGCTTCGCCGGAAAGCTTAAGAAGCACGCGTTTATATCGGATGTCGGACAAAGCGATCCTCCTTTAGATTGAGCTCTCAACATTCTATCAAAGGCTCTTTGAAGAGCCATGATATTGCTGGCTGTGAGTTAATCCCTGTGCCTGCTCATTACCAGCTACAAGAGCTTATTTACTCGCCACGGACCAGACGGTCAAAGGCAACGACGGTAATGGTGTCGCCGAGCTCCTTGGAGACCTGCTCAGCGTACTTCTTGATGGTGAGGGAGCTGTCCTTGATGAACTCCTGCTCGGTGAGCACGGACTGCTTGTAGAACTTCTCCAGACGGCCGACAGCCATCTTCTCCTGAATGGCCTCGGGCTTGCCGGACTCGGCAGCCTGAGCCATGTAGATCTGCTTCTCGTGCTCGACGGTCTCGGCCGGAACCTGATCGCGGGTAGCGCAGATCGGGGCGACGGCGGCAACCTGAAGGGCAACGTCGTGAGCGAAGGTCTTGAAGGACTCAGCCTGAGCGGTCTCGGCCTTCTCGAAAGCAAACTCGACGAGGACGCCGATCTTACCACCCATGTGGATGTAAGAAGCGAGAGCGCCGTTCTCGGCCTTGCGGGCGGCGAAGCGGGAGATCTTCATGTTCTCGCCCATGATGTGAATCATCTCGGTGAGCTCGGAGGAAACAGTCTCCTCGCCCATCGGCTTCTCGAGCAGAGCGTCGACGTCAGCAGGCTCGGTGGTAGCGACAACCTCAGCGACCTTGGAAGCAAAGCCGGTGAACTTGGCGTTGGAGCCAACGAAGTCGGTCTCGCAGGAGAGCTCGAGCAGAGCGCCGGTCTTGCCATCCTCGGAGACGAACGCGGCGACAGCGCCCTCGTTGGTCTCACGGCCAGCCTTCTTGGCAGCCTTGGCAAGGCCGTTCTTACGCAGAACGTCGACAGCGGCGTCCATGTCGCCGTCAGCCTCGACGAGAGCCTTCTTGCACTCCATCATCGGGGAGTCGGTCATCTCGCGGAGCTGCTTGACCATAGCGGCGGTAATCTGGGCCATTGTGGTTCCTTTCAAAGAGATGAAAAAGAATTAACTAAGACTGATTTACTCGGCCTTGGGCTCAGCGGCCATCTCGGCCTCGGAGACCTGCTCCTTGCCGGAGCCAGCGAGGCAGGCGTCAGCCATGAGCTCGCACATAAGGGTGACAGCGGAGATAGCGTCATCGTTGCAGGGGATGCCGTACTCGACCTCGTCGGGATCGGAGTTGGTGTCGATCAGAGCGACGACGGGGATGTTCAGGCGCTGAGCCTCCTTGATGGCGTTCTCCTCGCGCTTGGTGTCGATAACGAAGAGAGCCTGGGGCAGACCCTTCATGTCGCGGGCGCCACCGAGGTTGGTCTGGAGCTTGGTGAGCTCCTTGCCGAGAACAGCCTGCTCCTTCTTGGGGAGCACTGCCATGCGGCCGTCCTCGACCATGGCCTCGAGCTCCTCCATGCGGTTGATGCGGGAGCGGATGGTGACGAAGTTGGTCAGCATACCGCCGAGCCAACGCTGGTTGATGTAAGGCATGTTGGCGCGCTCAGCAGCTTTCTTGACGGCCTCCTGAGCCTGCTTCTTGGTGCCGACGAACAGCACGTTGCCGCCCTTGGCGACGTTCTTGACGAAGGTGTAGGCCTGGGCGGCGTCGAGGATGGTCTGCTTGAGGTCGAGGATGTAGATGCCGTTGCGCTCACCGAAGATGAACGGCTTCATCTTGGGGTTCCAGCGACGGGTCTGGTGACCGAAGTGGCAGCCGGCCTCGAGCAGGGTGCGGATATTAATCTTGGTAGCCATGTTAAACCTCCTGTGGTTTGCCTCCGCGCGGGGTCATCCTCCAAAACCAACCCGGACATGTGCTACCAAAGCCCGGGCACCACGGTATGAAGTAGCCGCGCGTGCGTGATAAAAACATGTTGCCGTGAAGCAACCCGATGAATGATAGCAGGAATGCATCTTCCTGCCAACCCGCAATCAAAACCACACACCTGAGTGCGACGCGGGACGTCCCAGCCACTATTCGCCGCGGGGATGGGCTTGAGCCACGGCACGTTTGAGCCGATCGGGCGTGAGATGCGTGTAGATTTGCGTCGTGGACAGGCTCGCATGACCCAGCAGCTCTTGAACCGAGCGCAGGTCCGCACCGCCCTCGAGCAAGTCGGTCGCAAAGGTATGGCGCATCGCATGCGGGGCGATGTCGGCCGGAATGCCGGCGAGCGTCGCCAGCGTATGGAACCGCCGCCGGAGCATGGCGGCGCTCATGCGATTGCCGCGCGCCGATATAAGCAGCGGATGCGGCCCGGTGGCGGGGTCACGGCGCTTTGCCTGAGCGAGCAACACCGGCCTCCCCTCCTCAATATAGAAACGAGTCACCTCGAGCGCACGACGATACAGGGGGACGATACGTTCTTTGCTCCCCTTGCCCCACAGGCGCAGCGTGCGCTCGGACCATGAGATGGATTCCACATTGAGCGCCGCAAGCTCTGAGATGCGGGCACCCGAGGCATAGAGCAACTCGAGCATCGCCGCATCGCGCAGTCCCGCGGGTGTTGAGGTATCGGGGGCTTTGAGGAGTGCCTCCACCTGTTGAGTCGTAAGGACGCCCGGCAGGTCACGCGGCAGCTTGGGCGATGCGATCGCCGAGACCGCATCGCCCTCGACAATCCCCTCGGCAGCCATCCAGCGATAGAGAGATCGGATAGCCGACAGGTGCGCCGCAAGCGTTCGGGGAGCCACCTGCTCACGCGAAAGCTCGGCAAGATAGCGACGAATGGTGCGCACGTCGGCAGCGAAAGCATCGATATCCTCGCGCTCGCACCAAGCAGCAAAGCGCTCCAGCCTCGAGCCATAGGCTGTCACCGTGTTGGGAGAAAGTCCCTCAACACGTGCGATATAGGCGATAAACGAGTCGACTGTGTCGTACAGGTCAAAAGCTATGACCGGTCGCCTCCAAACAGATCGGGGCGAGTGGCCAGATAGGCATCAAGGGCCTCGAGGGCGCGATCCGCATAGGCCTGGTAGCGGTCGCGCTTGCTGCGGCGCTTACCATCCTCGAGTGGCGGCACCAGGCCAAAGTTGACATGCATGGGCTGATAGCCCACGGTGGCAGGATCGGTCGCATAGCCCACGAGCGCACCCAGGGCGCCCACGCGGGGCAACTCGACGCCCGCGGCACCGATAGCCTCGGCATAGGTGTTGAGTGCCGCGAGCAGACCGGTCGCCACGGCTTCCATGTACCCCTCGGTGCCGGTGATCTGACCGGCCAGGCGCACACCGGTAGCGGGCACGGCAAAGGTGCCATCGAGCACGTGCGGGGCGTCGACAAAGGTAGTGCGGTGCATGACACCGTAGCGGAAGAACTCAGCGTTCTCCAGGCCCGGCACCATATGGAAGACGCGCTTCTGCTCGCCAAAGGTCAAGTTGGTCTGGAAGCCCACCAGGTTATAGGCGGTCTTCTCCTTGTTTTCGGCACGCAGCTGAATCGCCGCCCAGGGGCGACGTCCGGTACGCGGGTCGGTGAGGCCAACGGGCTTCATGGCGCCAAAGCGAATGGCGTCCTTGCCGGTGCGCGCAACTTCCTCGGCAGGCTGGCAGGCCTGGAACAAATCGCCGCCCTCAAAGTCTTTGAGCACCACGCGGTCGGCCGTGGTAAGCGCCTCGATAAAGGCCTCGTACTCCTCCTTATTGAGCGGAGCGTTGAGATAGTCGCCGCTCCCCTGCTCCTCGTAGCGCGACTGGGAGAACAGCACGTCCATATCGAGCGTGGAGGCATCGACGATCGGCGCCGCGGCATCGAAAAACGCAAGGGCGTCGCCGCCGACAAGCTTCATGACCTCTTCGCTCAGCGCCGGTGAGCACAGCGGGCCCGCGGCAATGACCACGTGGCCCTCGGGAATCTGCGTGACCTCGCCGTGCACGACCTCGATATTGGGACGAGCGGCACCCTCGGCCTCGACAAGCTCGGAAAACTTGCCGCGGTCGACCGCCAAGGCGCCACCGGCGGGAACAGCCGCGCGATGGGCGCAATCGAGCAGGACTGCACCCATGCGCTCACGCTCGGCCTTCAGCAAGCCAGCCGCGTAATCCGGACGGGTCGACTTAAACGAATTGGAGCAGACGAGCTCTGCCAGGTGATCGGTATGGTGGGCCGGGGAGCTCACCTGGGGGCGCATCTCGCACAGCTTTACGGCAAACCCGCGATCTGCCAGCTGGATCGCGCACTCCGAACCCGCCAGACCGCCACCGATAACTGTCACCTGATCGAACTGCATCTGCAAACACCTTTCTAATTGACACGTTTTCCATTGTGACCGAAGGGTGTCTGGGCGTGAAGGGCAAACTTGGAGGGCGCATACCTTCCATCCATCATGCGCTCGATAAGGCCCTCGAGTTCAAGCGAACCCAAGAGTTTGAGTACGCCGACAGCATCGAGCGAGACGAGCGCCGCGATGTCGTCGACCTTGAGCGGAGAGGCGATGAGCGCATGCATCACGGTCTGCTGCGTTGGATCCAAGTCGGCAATGCCGGGAGCATCGGGGCGCGAGTAGCGCAGGGTTCCGTAGATGCGTGAGATAGCCATCTCGATAGATTCCTCGTCGACGATGCAGCAGGCACCGTTCGCAATGAGGTAATTCGTGCCACGCGACTCGGGCGATAGGATCGACCCCGGCACGGCAAGAAGTTCGCGCCCCAAATCCATAGCAGCCTCGGCTGTAGAAAACGTCCCGGAAGGCATACCCGCCTCGGATACAAAGAGGGCTTGCGACAGGGCCGCGATCACGCGATTGCGGCGCGGAAAGGCGAACTTGCGCGGACCCATGCCCCACGGAGAGATCGACACGACCGCGCCACCCGTATCGAGCGTGCGAGTAATAAGCCCCGCGCTCGAACGCGGATAGACCACGTCGGCGCCCGTCCCCAGCACCACGACGTGTTTGCCGCCGGCGTTGACCGCAGCCCAACCCGAGGCCTGGTCACAACCGACCGCGCCGCCCGAAACTACCGTCACTCCCGCATCAACCGCCACCTTCGCCGCAAGCTCTGCCACGGCAAGGCCATACGGCGAGGCCTTGCGCGCGCCGATGATGGAGAGCGCGGGCGTCGAAAGCACCTCGGGGTTGCCGCGCACATAGAGCGTCTGGGGTACATCAGATAGATCCAAAACGCTCTCGGGATACAACGCATCACCTGGATGCAGCTCGAAGGTCCCCTCAGCTATCATTGGTCCCTCCTTCCCTGGTACATCGCCGCCTCGAGCACGTGGTCCTGCGTCACTTGCTCGCTCTCGGCGACGTCAGCGATTGTACGCGCGATACGCACCAGGCGTACGATGCCGCGGCCCGTGAGATGCGTGCGTTTGGATAGGCCGAGTACGCATTTCTCGGCAGCATCATCGAGCTCGAAGGTCGAAACGACGCCGTCAATGGACCGCGTCTCGTCATCCTCGGCCTCGGCATCCGCATCGTCCATACGGGACTCGCGCCAGGCGCGAAAGGCGCGACCGCGCACAACGTAGTCACGTAACTCGGCCGACGACATACCCTCCGCACCCTCGATAATCACTTGGGGGTCGGGACGGGTCACATCGATCATCATGTCGATACGGTCGGCCAAAGGACCGCGCAGTTTAGACCGATAGCGCTCGACCATCGATGCCGAGCAGCGGCATGGCACCTCACGGTCGCCCAAAAAGCCGCAGGGGCAGGGATTGCTCGCAGCGAGCAGCTGAAAGCGCGACGGGAAGGTAAAGGCCCCGTCGACGCGTACGATCCTCACATAACCGCGTTCGATGGGCTGACGCAGCGTCTGCAGTACGCCCGTGGGAAACTCGGCAAGCTCGTCCAAAAATAGCACGCCGCCATGAGCAAGGCTGATCTCACCCGGGTGCACCGGGCGCCCACCGCCGATAAGGCCTGCGGTCGAAATACTGTGATGGGGACTGCGGAAGGGCCGGTGCCCCGCCAACAAGCCATCAATGTTCTCACCCAAAACCGAATGGATGCACAGCGCCTCCTGTTGATCCTCGACGGAAAGCTCGGGCAGGATGCCGGTCATACGGCGTGCGAGCATCGTCTTGCCCGATCCCGGGGACCCAATCATGAGCAAGCCGAGTTCTCCTGCTGCCGCAAGCGCCATGCCGCGTTTAGCGACTTCCTGCCCCAGTACGTCGGCATAGTCGAGCTCAGGCTCAAAGGTCGCCTCGACGCCCTCGGAATCCAAGTAGTGCCGCGCGGCATCGCCCATACCATGAGCAAGCTGAGACAAATGATCGATAAATCCGCAGTCAACGCCAGCAAGCGGCACATGTTGGTCTGACCTGCCGGCGATAAAGGACAGCCCCAATTCACGCGCCAATAACTGAAACGCCACCTCGCCCTTGACAGGAAGCACCGTACCGTCCAAGCCAAGCTCACCTGCGATAAGGCAGCGATCGAGGTTGTCGCGGGGAATCTGACCATCGGCCGCTAGAACCGCGATGGCGATGGGCAGAGCAAAGCCGCTACCGGTCTTGCGAATATCGCCGGGCGCCAGATTGACCGTAATGCCCGAGCGTGGGATCTCGAACCCGGCGGAGCGCATCGCACAGCGAATACGACCACGTGACTCCATCACCTCCATACTCGGGATGCCGAGCATCTGAATGCCCGGAACGCCGCCAGCAAGCGAGACCTCGACCGTGACGTGAATCGCCTCGACGCCGCGAATGCAGGCCGCGTGAACGGCAAACGTCTCGAACGCCATCACGACACCTGCCAATCGAACGCGTTGTACTGATGCTCGATCTCGGCGATATGCCCGCCGCGAATGGTAACACCCACGGCATCGAAGCGAATCGCCTTGAGCGGATAATGCTCCATGAGATAGCAACTTGCGATGCGGCGGTAGCGGCGTTGCTTTTGGGCGTCCACGGCCTCCTCGGGAAAGACCCGCGTGTTGCAATCCAGTGCGACACGTCTGGTCTTGACCTCGGCCATCACCACGACATCGTCGAGCTCATCGAGCAGCACCAGGTCGGCCTCGCCCTCGGTGCAACGATAACCCTGCTCCAGCAAGGTGTAGCCGCGCTCGTTAAAGTAGTCGATGGTGATCAGCTCGCCCAGCATGCCCAGCTCGCGGGGACTGAGCCCCTTGATAAACTCGGGCGTCATCGCCCCGGAGTCGAGCTCGCCGTTTTCCCAACGCTCCTTGAGCTGCTGCGTCTTGCTCTTTTTGCTTGCGGCACTCATGGGGTCTCCTTTCCCGCACACTGCATTGCCCCGATGATGAGGGCACCTTTCATGCGGGTAAGTACCGGAAGCAAACCAAAAGCTGACCAAATGCCGTCAAAAAACGGGCCGTACGCAGCAATGGTGTTGCATACGGCCCGCTACCAGCAGGTTTATAAAACCCCAGAGGTCCCTGTCTCCACAATTGACCTAGAAAAGGCGCTCAGTCTGCAGAAAGTTTCCGCAAAAGCTCACACGGTGCAACGGAGAAAGACCATGTTTGCGAATAGCCTCGATGTGTTCGGGGCTTGCGTAGCCCTTCGACTCGGCTAGATGATACTCGGGGTACTCGGCGTCGTACTCGACCATCATCTCGTCACGCGTGACCTT
>CAJMSL010000093.1 GCA_905216045.1 uncultured bacterium | reverse complement strand
TTCCGCTTTCTGGACGAGGATCCTTGGGAGCGTCTGCGCATCCTGCGCAAGGAACTGCCGCACCAGAAGCTGCAGATGCTGTTCCGCGGCCAGAATATGCTGGGCTACCGTCCCTACGCTGATGACGCCGTCGAGTACTTCGTCGCCCACCCGGCGGAGCGCGGGCTGCAGGCCATGGTGTCGTTGGATGCCGAGGGCGCCGTATTCGGTGGCGTTTGCGAGCCGTCCGACGCCGCACCCACGCGCGTCCAGCAACTCATGAGCCCCAAAGCTAGTACCTTCGGCCCTCGTGATCCCCAGCTGCTGTTCCACGCAAACGCACAGCCCTATGCGTGCCGCGCGGCTTTTTCGCGCGAGCTGCTCAATCGCGAAGGCATTCGCTTTGCTCCCGGCTTGGCCTTGGGCGAGGATGTCGTATTCCAATTTGCGGCCTATGCGCTTGCCCGCAAGACCGTAGTCATGCCGGACAAGTTTTACCACTACGTGATGGAGAACGACTCGGCAACGCACGAGTTCAACAGTGCCGATGCTCGCGCCAAAAAGCTTGACGCCCACATGAGAATGCTCGAGGAAGTCTTGGAGGACTGGGCGGCCTACGGCCTTTTGGACCTGTGTCCCGGCGAGCTGATAACTTGGTTTTTGGACCTAATTGTGTTTGACTTGGCGCGTCTGGACGCCGATGGTTTCCGTCGTGTGGCCGGTCGCGTCAATATGGATTTCACGACTTTTTTGGGAACGGAGTGGGCGGATATGCCTGCTAAGGGCGCCGTTCGCCGTGTCGCCCATAAGCTCGTTGTGGCGACCTCGGGCGTTTCGATGGCAGACGCCACGCTGTTTTATCTTTCGACTCGCGGTCTCAAGGCCTGCCTGGAGCGCTTTATCTAATTCCAAGCGCTGCCGCCCGCCGCAACTCGGCTGCTAAAATAACCCTGTTACACGCTATTCAACAGGAGGTTCTCTTGCAGAACTCTGATACCCCTAAAGTTTCGCTGCTTGTTCCCATCTGCAATGTTGAGCGCTACTTACGCGAGTGCCTCGATTCTGCCATTGCGCAGACGCTCGAGGACATCGAGATCATCTGCATCAATGACGGCTCTACCGATAGCTCGCCGGATATCATCCGCGAGTACATGGAGCGCGATGCGCGCGTCAAGATGATCGACAAGGCTAACAGCGGCTACGGCGATTCGATGAACCGCGGCCTGGAGATGGCGCGTGGCGAGTACGTGGGCATTTTGGAATCCGATGACTTTATGTTCGAGGATTCGCTTCAAAAGCTGGTTGCCAAGGCCGACGCCGAGCATGCCGATGTCGTTAAGGGCGACTTTTACTTGTATTGGTCCACGCCCAGCGAGCGCCGAGAGCTGTTTGGGATTATCGACGAGCATATGACGGGTGCGGCGTATCGCCCCGTCGATCGCCCGGGTATCTTCTACCGCAAGCCTTCCATTTGGTCTGCCATCTATCGACGCGAGTTCCTCAACGCCAATCAGATTCGGTTCCTTCCCACGCCGGGTGCATCGTATCAGGACGCAGGCTTTAACTTTAAGGTTTGGGCGTGCGCCGAGCGTGCTGCGTTTATTGCGAATCCCATTTTGTGCTATCGCCAGGATAACGAGAAGAGCTCTGTTAATTCGCCCAACAAAGTGTTTTGCGTGTGCGACGAATATGCCGAGATGCAACGCTTTTTGGATGGGCGCCCCGAGCTCAAGGCTCAGCTTCAGGGCATTTTAATGCGCATGAAGGTCGATACGTACCGCTGGAATGACGAGCGTCTGGTCGATGAGTTGCGTGAGCGGTTTTGGGAGAAGGCATCGCCCGAGCTCAAGGCCGATTGGGATGCCGGTCGCTTTGACCTGTCGCTCTTCGACCCACGCGGCGAGACCGACTTGCGCCTGATGATCAAGTCGCCCCGCGCCTATATCGATTCGCGCTTTGACTTTAAGTAGCCGGGCATGCTCAACACGTTTAAGCATTACTTTAAGATCGGTGGCCTGCCGCTGGTCTGGCGTGTGCTGACGTATCAGCGTGCCTACGGCGATAACCCGCATCCCGATGACGTGCCGGCCGCACAGTAGGAGCGCGTGACTATGGCTACCCCCAAGATTTCCGTTGTCGTTCCCATCTACAAGGTGGAGGAGTGTCTGGCCTGGTGCCTGGACTCCCTGCTTGCACAGGATATGTCCGATTGGGAAGGCGTGCTGGTCAACGATGGTTCGCCGGATGGTTCGCGCGACATCGCCGCTGCCTATTGCGAAAAGGATACGCGCTTTAAGCTTGTCGATAAGCCCAACGGCGGTCTGTCGAGCGCGCGTAATGCAGGCATCGCTGCGTCCGCGTCGCCTATCGTCGCGTTCTTGGATTCTGACGACCGTTTTACGCCCGATGCATGCCGCGTGATCGTCGATGCCTTTGAGCGCGAGGATTGCGACGTTCTGACCTTTGGCGCAAACCCGTATCCGTTGGAGGCGGGGTATCCGTGGCTTAACTATGTGCTGAGCCCGCGCGATGTGTCGTTTGTGGGCTATAGCTCCGACCTGCTGTTTAAGGAAGCGTCTCGCCCCTTTGCATGGCGCACTGCTTGTAAGCGCGCTTTTTTGCTGGACAACGGGGTTGTGTTCGATGAAACCGTTAAGTATGGCGAGGATCAGGTCTTTGATTTTGCCGTCTATGGTCGTTCGCGCAAGACTGCGCTTATATCGAACAAGCTGTACGAGTATCGCGTGGCACGCAAAGGCTCGCTCATGGACACCATGCGCTATGACGACGAGACACGCCTGTTGGAGCACGTGAAGATTTACTCCGCGGTGCTGGCCGACTGGCGTCGTGATGGGCTCGATGCCCAGCATGCCGATGACCTGGCGTACTTCCTGTGTGATCTGGTGCTGTACGATGCGCTCAGGCTGCTGAGCTCGGGCTGTGGCAAGGTGTTTGCTGCCGTCGCCGCGGCGCTTGACGGTTCTACTGTGGGCAGTGATGCTGCGCTCGCACAATGTGCTCCTTCTGTTGCCGCTATGGTGCGCGCGGCGCTTGTCGGTAAGGCGCCCGCTGCTCGTTCGTGCAAAAAACTCATGTTCAATTACGACGTCTTGAGGTTTGGGCGCTTGGGCGCGTGCAAGCGCATGGCTGCGAACGCTCTGGGAAAGCGAGAAGTGTAGATGAGTATCAAGCGTTTGTCACTTTGCCGCAGTCAGGGCCGTCTGTTTGTGCTGCTTCGTTTTGTCGGCCAGGATATCGCGGGGCTTATTGAGCAGGAGGATTTCCAGACTTTTGCCCATGCGACGACCAATGGCGATTGTGTGCCGTCTTTGGCACTGCCGGTCGATTATGGCCGCGTGCTTGCGCTTTGTCCCTCCGTTGCCGATTATGAGCGCGAGCTCGTTGTCTTGGTGCTTCCGTTTATGGACGGCTCTACAATTGACGTCTCATTTGCGTCCGGTGGCAAAAGGCTGGGTTCTATTCGCCTTGACAGTCGTATTGCCAAGTTGGAATCTAAGATTAACTACAAAGCAAAGCCTGCGATGTGCGCACTCGTTCGCGATGCGCAACGCGGCGAGTGCTGCGGTCGATACGAGATCGATGCCGTTCGTTATTTACCGGCAGATGAGGGCGCCGTCTGGCGCTATGAGATCAAGTGGGCGGGAGATCCCCAGTGCGCCCCTGAGCTCCAGATCTTCGATACGCATATGAACGCGATTGATGCCACCGTGCATGTGTTTGAGTCGCAGGTCGATGTTCTCCAGCAGAACGGATGTCGCGTCAATAAAACGTATCTGAGCGTTGAGATGCCTCAGGATATACGCGATTTTGTCGTGATTGCAACTGATCCCACGGGCCAAATCCAGGGCGGATTTTGCGCCATGGATGGCCGTCTGTACAATGGCATGGTTGACGACAGCTGGAATCGCATGAAGGATGCACGCGCGGACGACGCCGCTTATCGACGTTGGTTTGAGCAGCATCGCGCGAAGCCGGGCGACTTGACGTGTCAGCGTGTCGCCGCGGCGGCATTTGCCTACAAGCCGCTCATGAGTATTGTGGTGCCGTGCTACAAGACTGATCGGGTCTACCTGCGCGAGCTGCTGGACTCCGTGCTATCTCAGAGCTATGACAACTGGGAATTGCTGCTTATGGACGCCTCGCCTGAATGGGACGCGGTGTCCGATCTTGCGGACGACGCCAATGATGAGCGCGTTCGGCGCATCGAGTTGCCCGGCAACGGCGGCATTGTACTCAACACCAACGCTGGCATTCAGCAAGCGACGGGCGACTACATCGCATTTTTGGACCACGATGACATTCTGGAGCCGGATGCGTTGTTCCACTATGTCGCCGCGTTGAACAAAGCGGCAGAGGGGGAGCGTCCGCAGGTCCTGTTCTGTGACGAGGACATGTTCCAGAAAACGGGGGAGTGGGGTCAGCCGGTCTTTAAGACGCAGCTCAACGTCGACCTGCTCTATAGCCATAACTGCGTGACGCATTTTCTGATGGTGGAGAAGGCGCTTATCGATCGCATTGGCACGTCCCCAGAAGACGTTGCGGGTGCCCAGGATTACGACCTGACGCTTCGCTGCCTTGCATCGGGCGCACGGTTTGAGCATATTGCCCACGTGTTGTATCACTGGCGTGTGCACCCCGGCTCCACCGCCGATGGCTCTGCTGATAGCAAGCCGTATGCCATTGAAGCTGGTCATTTGGCGCTGCAGCGCCACTTTGACTCGCTGGACGTTCACGGAACGGTCGAGGATACCGAGACACCGTTTGTCTATCGCATGCGTTATGCGCTGCCGGAGCCTGCGCCGCTGGTGAGTATTGTGATTCCCACCAAGGACCACGTTGAGACGCTCGATGCCTGTTTGATGACGATCGCCCAGAAGGCCACGTATGCCAATTACGAGATCGTCTTGGTGGAGAACAACAGTGATGCCCCGGAGACGTTTGCGTATTACGAAACCCTGCCGGAACGCGTGGCCGCTGCGTCTGGCGGTAAGGTCACTGCGCACGTTGTGTGCTGGCCGGGCGAGTTTAATTACTCCCAGATCATCAACTTTGGCGTTGAATACGCCAAGGGCGATTTTCTGTTGCTGCTTAATAACGATACCGAGGTCATAAGCCCGGACTTTATTGAAGAGATGATGGGCTATCTGCAGCGTCCCGATGCGGGCGTGGTTGGTGCCAAGCTCTATTTTGCCGATCATCTGGTGCAGCACGCTGGCATTTTGGTCGGCGTGCGTGGTGCACTTGCTCATGCCAACCAGGACTTCTCGGCAAAGCGCGAGGGCTATCTTGCGCGCGCCGTGCGGCCGGGCAACTTTAGCGCCGTAACGGGTGCCTGCCAGATGGTCCGACGCGACGTATTTGAGCAGGTCGGAGGCTACAACGAGGAATTCGCCGTTGGCTTTAACGACGCAGACTTTTGCCTGCGCGTATGGGAGGCGGGCTACCGCACCATCTATACGCCCTATGCCGAGCTGTATCACTACGAGTTCACCTCGCGCGGCAGGGAAGAGGCCAACGAGGAAAAGTTGCGCCGCTGGAAGCGCGAACAGGCACTGTTCATGCAACGCTGGCCTGAGTTCTTCTTGACGGGCGATTCATGGTTGGGGCCGAATCTTAGCAGCGAGAGCGAGTATCTCTCGATCTAGCGCGAAGTGATTCCGAGTTTGGGTAGCGATTCAGCGATCGTGTTGAGCTCATGTTGCTGTAGGTAGGCGGGATTGAGAGCTTCTTTTCTATAGGCTAGGTAGCTGTCTCTGGTCAGCTCCCTAAGCTGTTTAGTAAAGAACTGTTCCCAACTGAAGAACTTCTCGCAGTCGATGAAATCGGCAGGATGAAGGAGCATGTTTTGCGTTTCGACATCGTTGAAGAGTCCCGATCTCAGCACAAGCCATTCAAACGATTCCGGCAAAAAGAGCTCGATCTCCTTAAATCTTCTGAGCGAATAGACATAGGGCATCTCGGGCCCAAAAGCGGCCCCATCTGCAATTACGAGCAATTTTTGGGCTGGGGAGTTCAGGGCGGTTTCGTATATGTTTGATTTGCCACCGGCACTTACGCAGCGAATTTTTCTTTTGGCGCACAGGACTTTAAAGAACTCATAGCCGGCATTGCTGTCTTCGACAATGACTTCTTCTGGCCGATCTCCATCGTAGAGCTCGTCTCCGTAAATGCGGTAGGTAGAAGTGTACGTGCGTGTGTAGACAGGATATTTTGTTGTGGCCCTGTTGGTGTTTTTGAGACCATAGATCTCATCCACGCTATAGGGGAGCTGGGGCAATTCGTCCCTCGCAACGATGACGTAATAGTTGGAACTGTGTCGAGCTGCATGCTGGAATGCATGGCTCCTTACGAATTTTTGCGTATCGTCCACAAACACTATGCTGTTATCGATGCGGCCGAGTTGCGCTTCCCAATCTTTGCCGCCGATGACGCGGCAGGGGGCTGCGCAATTAACGATTATCCCGCTTTGGGCTCCTAGGTTTTCGTATGCACGGAGGCTGTCCAACAGGGTGGTTTTGCCTGTTGCGCTTTTGCCGTGGATGATGGTGAGGTTTCGGCGAATAGTGAGTTTGACCTGAACTTTATTGGGCCTAACGGTCAGCTGGTATTCCCCTCTCATGCTCGAGCCTCCCTCAGACATTTTGCCGAGATAAGGACAAGCTCATCCATGGTATGAACAATCTGTCCGGAATTGATGACACGGGCTGTAAAACGCGCTTTGCCAAAATCCATCATATGGTAGAGGTTGATGGTGATGTCATGTTTGGAGGCGATGCGCAAGATCCAATAGGCGCAATTATCTCCGCAGGTTGAGGCGTTGTAGAGGTTTTGAGGCATAAAGAGCATCAGTAGAAGTGTTTTGGTGCCCGTTGATAGTTTCTCTGGCGGAATAACGCCAAGCACCTTGGTATCAATTGCGTTTGCGCCAAGAACAGTGCCATTATCAATAGACTTGATAATGCGCTGTGACAGGGGATCTTGCAGCCAAGAGGGAGAATAGCTGTAATCAAAGAATGTCGACGTGTCATAAATCACATCGTCTCTGTCGCCGTAGTGAATGCTGAGCATTGTTCCTCCATGGTTGCCTGTTGCGTCTACTTTACCATTTTGGGGTCGATTTCCCTCAAGCAGTGGGTAACGGGTCAATCAACATGTCTGTTAGAACGAACCGATGACTTTTACAGGTGTAACAACTTTCTATCCTGCGGTAATTGCCTGTTTCGATATGTTGGATTTAGCGGGTCGAAACAAACGATATTCCGCGATAAGCTTATACAAGTTTATATAAACCGATAAATCTCGATATAACTTACGATAGGAATATAAAGATGCGATTTGACATGAAACGACAGATTAAAATGCTTGAGACTCTTAAGAAGCCTCTCGTACGGGAGTATTTTTGCTAATGAAAATTACAACTCATAGGCTTCTATTTATCTAAATTACTGTAGTGACATTTCTATTTTGTGCTCCGTTGTTGGTGAATGTTCTATTTATGTATGAGGCGCCCTGCGCTGTTTTTGAAGCGAGTTTTGATTCAGGGGATTTGCTTGGATATATCGGCTCTGCTGCTGTTGGCGCTGGTTCCATTTCTCTTGCGCTGTATTCGGTCTACCAGACCGAGAGATTGAATAAGCTTGATCGTAATCTGCAGAGGCAACAAGATGAGTTTAAACGGGAAAATACTAAGCGTCCGTTTTTTATAATCGATAAGGTGTTGGTTGACGATAAACCTGTCGACATCGATGGAGATAAGGGTATCTGGACAAGCACGGTAAATGAGGCCGTGCGTCTTTCTATCGAAATTCGCAATGTTGGGGATGGGCCGGCCTGTCGACTTCGCCTGAGGGATGATTCGGCTTTTGGCAAGGCTTCGTCTATGGATCAGCATCGTCTATGCGTTCCTCGGGACGGGGTTTATACATTTACAGCTTCGTTGGCAAGCTTAAGAAAAAAGGGAGTCGTACTGCTTTTATTCAGGTTGATTTTCAAACTCAACGCAACAGCCTGAACGGACCCCGCGTTTCCGCAGCTAGCGCAACGCGGAACTAGCTC
>CAJMSL010000092.1 GCA_905216045.1 uncultured bacterium | reverse complement strand
CCGCCAAATATCCGTGATGCAGAAAAATTACCAACCGGTGTAGTAATCGGTGGTTCCGGCAGCGCAGCCGGAGTCATAGACCTTGCAATCACCCTTGGAGCCCGTAAAGGTCGAGCCCTGGGCCATATCGCCCGCGGCAACAACGTAATAGCCGTCGGAATCGCGCCAGAAGCCCTCAGAATCCTGAGTCCATTCGCCCGTGCGATAGTGATAAAGCACATTGCTGCTGTAATAGGTCTCGCGGCGACCGTTGTAGTTATTGACACCCGCAGAGCGCGTCAGGCCCGATCCGTTCGCGTAGGACGCGGCAGACGCGTAGGACGGAGTGTAACCGGCGTTGTAGTACGAAGCCTGGGCGGCCTCGGCAGCCTCCGCCTCGGCGGCAGCAACCTCGAGCGCTTCGCGCTTGGCATCCTCAAGTGCAGAGCGCAGCTCATCGAGCTCTGTCGACTTCGCGTCGACCTCCTCCATCGTCAAAAGACTGCCCGCACCGTCGATACAACTCTGCAGTACAGCGCGCTCGTCATCGGTGGCATAGTCACCGTACATGTTCATGATGATCTGAGCACGCATCTCAAGGGAATCGCGCTTGGCCTCCATCGAGGCGTTCCACTCCTGCATGGAGCCAAAGCCGTCGCTGCGATAGTCGACGGGCTGCACCAGCGTCGTCTCGGACGGCGTGGATCCAACCGTGTCGGACAGTGTTGCCGCGTGGGCATCAGTTGCACCGGCGCCCGCCAAAAGTGCCACGATCAGAGCGGCAGAAAGGGCGGCGGCTTTCGGTTTTCGTGAATCGATCCTCATGTAGCTGGAAACCTCCGTAGTGCGTTTTTGCTGCGTTTGAGCTGCGTGTGATTCGATCGCGCTGCATAGTACCCCGAGCAAATCGCGACCTGCGGTTTTACTCAAAAGGCGCACGTCAATTGCGTAAAACTCACATCCTCTCAACAGGAGTTTTCCACAACTCGAATGCATAAAGCATGTCAAAAACCCTGTTTTTGCGCCCTCTCTATGCAAAAAAGACGCCTGTGCAACCATTGTTCGCACAGGCGTCTTGAGCAGGCATTTTATGCAGTTATACCTATCGAGTCGCAAGGGGTCCTTGCACAAGTCGCCTTACTCGTCCAGCGCGGCGAAAGCCTGCTTCAGATCCCAAATGATATCCTCGGCGTTCTCGGTACCGATGGAAAGACGGATCGTGGAGGACGTGATGTTCTGCTCGGCGAGCTCCTCGGCAGAGAGCTGGGAGTGCGTGGTGGTAGCCGGGTGCACGACGAGCGACTTGACGTCGGCCACGTTGGCGAGCAGCGAGAACACCCGCAGATGATCAATGAACTTCCAGGCGGCCTCCTGGCCACCCTTAATCTCAAAGGTAAAGATCGAGGCACCGCCGTTGGGGAAATATTGCTTGTAGAGCTCATGGTCGGGGTGCTCAGGCAGGCTCGGGTGGTTCACCTTGGCAACATGGGTGTCACCGGTCAGGAACTCAACGACCTTCTTGGTGTTCTCGACATGACGGTCAACGCGCAGCGACAGAGTCTCTGTGCCCTGGAGCAGGACCCAGGCGTTGAACGGGCTGATGCAGGCACCCTCGTCACGCAGAAGGATAGCGCGGACATAGGTTGCGAAGGCGGCGGGACCGGCAGCCTCGGCAAACGAAACGCCGTGGTAGGAGGGGTTGGGCTCGGCGATCTGCGCATACTTGCCGCTCGCCTTCCAATCGAAGTTACCGCCGTCGACGATCACACCGCCCAGCGAGGTGCCGTGGCCGCCGATGAACTTGGTTGCGGAGTGAACGACGATGTTGGCACCATGCTCCAGCGGACGGAACAGATACGGGGTGCCGAAGGTGTTGTCGACGACAACCGGCAGACCGTGCTTCTTGGCGATCTCGGAGATGGCGTCGATGTTGGGGATGTCGGAGTTGGGGTTGCCGAGCGTCTCGAGATAGATGACCGTGGTGTTGTTCTTGATGGCCCCCTCGACCTCTTCCAGGTTATGAGCGTCGACAAACGTGGTCTCGACGCCAAACTGGGAGAGCGTATGCTCCAGCAGGTTGTAGGAGCCACCGTAGATGGTCTTCTGAGCCACCACGTGGTCACCGGCCTGGGCAAGAGCCTGCAGGGTATAGGTGATGGCAGCAGCACCGGAGGCGACGGCGAGACCTGCCACGCCACCCTCGAGTGCGGCGATACGGTCCTCGAAGACGCCCTGGGTGGAGTTGGTCAGACGGCCGTAGATGTTACCGGCGTCGGCAAGACCAAAGCGGTCGGCGGCGTGCTGGGAGTTGCGGAACACATAGCTCGTGGTCTGGTAGATAGGCACGGCGCGGGAGTCGGATGCAGGATCGGCACTCTCCTGGCCAACGTGAAGCTGCAGGGTATCGAAACCAAAGGTGTGCTCGGGGTTGTTGATGAACTGGCTCATGATGATCTCCTTGATCGAACAAAAGTAAATAAAAAGAGAGAAGTAAGTCGCTGTCTCCTGATCACGCCGACGGGCGCAAACAGGAGCCCGGCATTCGTCTTGGTAAGCAATTCATATGCGGGCCTCCTTTCGCATCCCGGTTCTGTGGTCGGTTTAATTACCTACCGCCTTTGTGTGTTTTGAATAGTACGAGCATTGTTTCGCTCGGTCAATCACTTAAAAGCGCTAACCTGTTATCGGTTTTATAGATAGCAATCGAAAGGATGGCGTCGATGACCCTTCAGCAGCTTCGTTTTCTGATTGCCGTGGCAGAGTCCGGCTCAATTAACGCCGCAGCTCAGCGCCTCTATACCGCTCAGTCCAACATCTCAAACGCCGTCAAAAGCCTGGAACAGGAGCTCCACCTGGAGATCTTTACGCGCTCCAGCCGCGGCGTCACGCTCACCAACGACGGCACCGAGCTTTTGGGCTATGCGCGCCAGGTCGTAGAGCAGGCCGATATGCTCGAGGCGCGCTACGAGGACGGCGGCACCCCGCAAGCCCGCCTCGCCATCTCCGCCCAGCACTACGCCTTTTCGGTCGAGGCCTTTGTCAACGTGGTCGAGCGCTGCCGCGACAGCAAGTTCGAGTTCATCATGCGCGAGACCACCACATCGCAGATCATCGATGACGTCCGTGCGTTTCGCAGCGACATCGGCATCCTCTATCTGGATGACTTTAACGCCCGCGTTCTGCAGAAGGCCTTTGCCGATGCCCGTACAAGCTTCCATCCCCTATTCGACGCGACGGTCCACGTCTTCGTCAGCGAGCGCCACCCGCTCGCACGCCGCCCTCAGCTGTCCCTTGCCGACCTCACGCCCTATACGCGCTACAGCTTTGAGCAGGGAACCTCAAACTCCTTCTATTACGCCGAGGAACCTTTTAGCTATATCCCTTGCGATCGCAACATACGAATCTCGGACCGCGGAACACTTACTAACTTACTTATCACGTCGAACGGTTACACCCTGTCGACCGGCGTCCTCTCCAATGAAATGCAACGGGGCATGGCATCGATCCCGTTAGCAGACGCCCCAACGATGCGCGTAGGCTATATCATGCACGACGAGCGCAAGCCCTCTCCCCTCTTGCAGCAATACCTCGACGAGCTCAACCGCATCATCCATGCCAACTAACTGTCGGAAGACGGGGTAGAAATCGTAGATTGCTAGCCCCCGGCAGGCATGGCGCTACAATGGTCACTCACACGAAACGTACCCAACGAAAGGAACCATGTGAAGGTCATCATCTACACCGACGGCTCGGCTCGATCAAATCCGGGACGTGGCGGCTACGGCGCCGTGCTCAAATACACCAACCCCGCCGGCAAGACCTTCACCTCCGAGCTTTCGCGCGGCTACGCCAAGACCACCAACAACCGCATGGAGCTCATGGCGGTCATCGTGGCACTCGAGGCGCTCAACCGCCCCTGCGACGTCGAAGTCCATTCCGATTCGCAGTACGTCGTCAACGCCTTCAACAAGCACTGGATTGACGGATGGAAAAAACGCGGCTGGAAGACCGCCAACAAGCAGCCTGTCAAGAACCGCGACCTGTGGGAGCGCCTGCTCACCGCAAAGAGCAAGCACAAAGTGGAGTTCATCTGGGTTAAGGGCCACGCCGGCCATGAGCTCAACGAGCGCTGCGATGAGCTCGCAACCACGGCGGCCGACGGCAGCAACCTCGATATCGACACCGGCTTTAACGAGAGCGACCTGTAACGGCGTTTTCGCACGCCATTTCCTACCCCCCTCGCGCTACACTCATCCTGTAAACCGAACGGCACGAGGGGGACACATGCTGCGCATCGCAACCATCGGCACATCCATGATCACCGACGACTTTATCCAAGTCGTCAACGCCAACGACCAAGCCGCGTTTGTGGGCACGCTTTCACGCGACGCCAATCGCGGTACTGCCTTTACCGCCGAGCGCGGTGGCGAGCGAAACTTTACGTCACTCGATGAGCTTGCGGCAGCCGTCGACGTCGACGCCGTCTATATCGGCAGCCCTAACGCACTTCACTACGAGCAGGCCCTTGCCTGCATCGCCGGTGGCAAGCATGTCATCGTCGAGAAGCCCTTCTGCGCCACCGAAGTGCAGGCGCTGGAAGTCTTCCGCGCTGCCGAGGTAGCAGGTGTCGTGGCCCTCGAGGCCATGCGTCCCCTCCACGACCCCGCTTTCCACGCCATCGAGGACGCCCTGGGCGAGATCGCCCCCATCCGCCGCGCCTCATTGCGCTTTGGCAAATATTCCTCGCGCTACAACGAGATTCTCGCGGGACGCGCCACCAATATCTTCGACTGCAATATGGCATCGGGTTCCCTCATGGACATTGGCGTCTACACCGTCGAGCCCATGGTCGAGATTTTCGGCATGCCCTCCGGCCTTACGAGCATGACTACTCTACTCGACCCCACCACGAGACAGCTCACGCACGGCCCCATCGACGGCTGCGGTTCCATTCTCGCCAGCTACGGCAGTGGCCGTATCTCCGTCGAGCTCGCGCACTCCAAAATTACGAATGACCTGCTGCCCTCGCAGATCGAAGGCGAGCGTGGCACTATCCAGATCGACCATCTATCCACGCCCCGCAACGTCCGCATCGACTATCGCGGCGACGTCGTACGCGGCTCGGCGACCGAGGCACCGCGCGAACAGGGAGACAACGGTCGCGTGCTCGACCTGCCCAAATCGAGCAACACTATGGAATACGAACTCACAGACTTTATCACCGCCATCTGCGGCATCGATAACGTTAAGGAAGAGATTTGGGAGACCCCGGCGGGACGCCACGAGCTTGGCCACTACCGCGATGTCACGCTCGTCTCGCTGCGCATCATGGATGCTGTGCGTCAGCAGGCCGGCATTACCTTCCCCGCCGATTCGGTCAAGCAGGCATAGCGATGGGCCTCTTCGATACGTTCTTCTCCAGCGTCACCGGCGGCAGTCGAGAGCCTCAAAAACCATCAAACATCGAGCTCGAGCTGCGCCGCAGGCTTACTGTGCTCGCAAGCGACGAGGCCACTCAAGACACTCCCCTGCGCTATTTCCTGCGCTGGGCGGGGCAAGTCCAGGGCGTTGGTTTTCGCTTTACCAACACCAACCTCGCGCAGGCACGCACACTCACCGGCTGGGTGCGTAACATGGAAGACGGTTCCGTCGAGATGGAGATACAGGGGGCTCCGGCAAACATCCTATCTCATCTCGAGGCGCTTCATGCCTCCTACGAGCGCATGGGAACGCGTTTTCGCCTCGCAGACGCCCAGGCCCGAGCCCCACTTACCAATGAAGACGGTTTCAGCCCTCGTTATTAGTATTGTGTGCTAAATACGGTATCATTTACCTACGACCGTCGACAGAAAAGAGGCGAGGCGCATGGGCGTGCAAAGAAGAAACACCAAGCAGCGAAAGCTGGTTCTTGACGCCGTGCGCCAAAGCTATAACCATCCCACCGCCGACGAAATCTACAACGTCGTGCGCGCGCAGGATGACAAAATCAGCCGCGGTACGGTCTACCGCAATCTCAATCTCTTGGCCGACGCCGGCGAGATTCTCTCCATCAAGACGCCGGGCGGCAGCCGCTTCGATCGCACGATCGAGCCGCATGCGCATATCATCTGCACCTCGTGCAGCCGCGTCATCGACGTACCGCTCCCCTTCGATGCCCAGCTCGACGCCAAGGCGTCCGAGCAAATCGGCTGGCACGTCACGTCGCACTACACCATCTTCGAGGGTCTCTGCCCCGACTGTAGGTAGATTTCTAGGTATGTCGCGAAAACCTACTCGGCGAGCAGACGGCGCAGTTCTTCTTCGACCGTGCGCACGTAACGGACGCGGTCGTTGATGTCGCGCATGGTGGGGTTGCAGCTCTCCATCAGATAGGGATGGACCACGACGTTGAGCATATCGCGATCGTTCTCATTGTCGCCAAACGCCATCATCTCATCGGGCGAAATACCCAGGGCACGACCGTAATCGGCAAGCGCGGAACCCTTACCCGAATCAAAGCCGATAAAGTCCGTCCATTCGGTTCCCGACGTCATCACGTCGACACGGTCGCTAAAGAGGTGCTCGAAATACTCCAGGGCCGCCGGCTGATTCACCTCGGGCGTCTGGAAGGCAATCTTAATGACGTCCTCGTCGATGTCCTCGGGGCGGTCGACCACCGCCACATCGCAGTGGACCTCATAGCGCAAATGGTCGACGAACGCATCGTTGCCGCTCATGGTGTAGAGGTGTCCCTCACACGAAAGGGTCACGTCGGCATGGGGATACGCAACCACGGCATTCGCGATATCCATAGCAAGGCTACGCTCCATGGAGCGCTTGACAACGGCACGCCCCTCGCTCATCACCAGGGCTCCGTTCTCGCATACATAGGCGAGCTCATCGGCCACCGGGGTAAACAGATAGCGCAAGCTCGCATATTGACGACCGCTCGCCGGCATAAACTCGATACCGCGACGATGCAGCTCATCGATAAGCTCAAAGGCCTCGGAACGCGGCTCGCGCTCCCCCGGATGCAGCAACGTGCCGTCCAAATCGCATGCAATCAGCTTGATTCCTTCAAGACCCATATGCTTTCCCCCACAGCATCTCATCAACAGAAAGACGGACTTTGAATAGTTGCCCCTCAAAGTCCGTCTTACTTATACGCACGTTAACCGCGCGCCTTCTTTACGATCGTAAAGTCTGGAGCCATACTCACAACGGCATCCGCCGCACTCGACGCAAAGCGCCGGTCCGAATCGAGTTCACGGGTAACCGTCGAGAGCCGAACGCCCTCGACGCCCCGGAGCATGCGGCCCAAAACAGGCTGCACCGGCGTATACATGCGCACGGTATGCTCGTCCGAATCGCCTCGAAAAAGCGGCGCATGCATATTGCCGATCTCCCAGCACGCATGCGCGAGCGCAATCGGGTCCAAGCGGTCAACTTCGACCAAATAAACCTCGGCGCTGCGCAGGCGCACAACAACCGCCACGGGCACCACGCCCGAACGGTCGACGGCGAGCACGTCGCCGTCGACAAAACGACCGCCGTCGGCAGTATCCAGCCGAACATCGACCGTGCGCCCCAGCTCCGTCACGCCCACAAACGCGTATACATCAGCCTGGTCCCAATCGAGCAGCAGCTCGTCAACTTCAAAGACGCCGCCCAGCTTCCGGCGAAGCAGGAGTTCATAGGACGGATCGTTGAGATTTCCCAAGCATGTCGTCGAAACTAAGCGCTCAGGCATGCTCTAACCCTCGACCTCGACGAGCTCGATATCAAAGTTGAGGTCCTTGCCGGCCAGCACGTGGTTGGCGTCGAGCGTCACGGCCTCGGGCGTCACGTCAATGACGACGGCGGGGACAGGCATGCCGCTCGGCGTGGACAGGAAGAGCTTCATGCCCTTCTCGATCTGCTCGATGTTGGGAACCTGCTCGGCCGGGAAGGTCAGAACCATCTCGGG
The DNA here is from genome assembly GCA_905216045.1 of uncultured bacterium. GTDB lineage: Bacteria > Actinomycetota > Coriobacteriia > Coriobacteriales > Coriobacteriaceae > Collinsella. The sequence continues at coordinate 178 of CAJMSL010000092.1, read as the reverse complement.
ATTGTGCTCGCCGTAGGCATCGGCAGCAGGAATGTGCACGGTCTTCTTCTCGCCCACCTGCATATCGACAACAGCGGCGGCGAAGCCCTTGATCATCTGACCGGCGCCGCAGGTGAACTCCAGCGGCTCGCCGCGATCGTAGGAGCTATCGAACTGCGTGCCGTCGTCGAGCGTGCCG
>CAJMSL010000091.1 GCA_905216045.1 uncultured bacterium | reverse complement strand
AAAATAATGGCCCGCGCATCGATGTGTGATGCGCGGGCCATTTTGTTTAGACCGCACCCGTCCTCCTGTTCATCTCAATCTGTAACATCTAGCCGAGTTTTTCGGTCCCAGCTGTTACAGATCGAGATGAACGCACAGGCCAAGCCGAAAATCTCAATCTGTAACATGTAGACCGCTTTTGACCGCTTAGATGTTACAGATCGAGACAAACAGAACGCCCGAGCAGAAATATCTCAATCTGTAACATCTAGCCGAGTATTTCGGCCCTACCTGTTACAGATTGAGATGAACAGGCCGAGCACGTCTACACCCGCAGGTCCTTCACGCTGGAACGCTCGACCAACACGCCCGAGACGAGCGTACGGCTTCTGGAGCTCGGAGCTTCTAGGCCCGCAACGACCTCGTTGAGCGCACGGATGCCCAGCTCGCGGTGGCGAAACTTCACCGACGTCAGAATCGAGTTGGGAATCGTCTTGTAGAGCTCGTCATCAAAGCCAATCACGGACACATCATCGGGCACACTGAGCCCTCTGTCACGTAGAGCCATCATCACGCCGTTTGCCATGCAGTCGTTAGCAGCGAGGACCGCCGTGCAATCGGGCTTATCGGCAAGCGCAAGGCCCGCGGCATAACCACTATCCGCATTCCAATCGCCTTGCAGAGGCTCGGGCGGCTCAATGCCACGTGCCTCGAGTGCCGAGCGCCAACCTTTCATACGGCACTGGCTCGACAGCGACTCTTTCTTACCCGAAACGAAATACACGTTCTTGTGACCATGATCCAAGAAGTACTCGCACGCCATGCGCGCGCCGCCCTCTTGATCGTCACTAACGGTAGAGCAGGTAGGATGCTCCATCGGTGTGATAATCACCGTCTTGAGGTCTTTCGGAGCCTCAAAGGCATCAAAGTCATCGACCATCTGACGCAGGTTGAAGATCATGCCATCAACAGGCAGCTGCGACATCCTGCGTGCCGCATCGGCAAGGGTCATCTTCTCCCCTGCGCGCTTCTTAATCATCGTGAGCGCAAAGCCGCGTTCCTCGGCGGCATCGGCGATACCGTCAATCATGTCCACGGCACCACCCGACAAGTGAAACAGCACGCCGCCGATGCACCCGTAACGGCCCAACTTGAGCGAACGCGCGGCAAAGTTGGCTCGAAACCCGAGCGCCTCCATGGCCGAATGAACCTTATCGCGTGTTGACTCTCGCACGCTATCGGGCTCGTTGATCACGCGCGACACCGTCTTGAGAGAAACGCCCGCAGCAATCGCTACATCGTTCATCGAGACATATTTCTTGTCCATCGTTGCCACTGCTTCTCCAGTCGGTTTTGCATCGCTTGCTTTTTGCGTTCTAGCATACACTACCTGCCTGACTGATAAATCTACCGTTTACCGGACAATATCGACCACTCACCCGTATATCCTTGTTGCTCTTCCAAAAATGTCTTACGTTGTCATTAACGAAATGACAACGTTGTCATTTCGCAGTGCCTTCCTTAAGCAGGTAGGCTTCCGGGCAGTCCTGACCATCCATCGACGACCAGTTCCATCCACATGCATCGCGCATCAAGTAGTAAAGGAGCTCTATGGACGCCATCGTAAAGATGCTCGAAAAGCATCAGCCGTTCTTTGAGAAGATCTCGAGGAACATATACCTCCAGGCCATCAAGGACGGATTCCTTGGGTGCATGCCCATTGTCCTCACCTCTTCGATCTTTCTGCTCATTGCCACCCTTCCCGGCGTAGTCGGCATCACGCTGCCCCAGCCGCTCATCGACTGGTGCAACAAGCTCTACAACTTCACCATGGGCGTCATGGGCATCATGGTTGCCGGCACCACTGCCAAGAACTTCACGGCTTCCATGAACCGTCGCATGCCCGCCGGCAAGGTGCTCAACGACGGCTCCACCATGGTTGCCGCCCAGTGCAGCATGCTTTTGCTAGCTGTTACGCAGTTCACCACCAAGTTCAACGGCTCCGAGCTTTCGGTCTTCGATTGCACCAGCATGGGCACGCGCGGTCTGTTCTCGGCCTATATCGCCGCGTTCATTACCGTGTGGGTCTATAAATTCTGCGTCTCGCGCGATCTGACCATTAAGCTGCCCAAGGAGGTTCCGGGCGCCATCGCTCAGAACTTCCGCGACATCATCCCCTTTGGCGGCGCCGTCATCATCTGCGGCATTATCGATGTCGTCGTGCGCAACCTCATGGGCGTTCCGTTCTCCGAGCTGCTTATCAAACTGCTCTCCCCGCTCTTTACCGCTGCAGAAACCTACCCCGGACTCATTCTTATCCAGGCAGCCACCGCGTTCTTCTGGTTCATCGGCGTCCACGGCCCCTCGATCGTCCAGCCGGGCATCGACCCCATCCGTCTTGCCAACCAGGCCGAGAACCTGCAGGTTCTGCTGGCCGGTGGCCACCCCGCCCACTCCCTCACCTTTAACATGTCGCTCGTGGGTGAGTTCGGCGGCACCGGCGCCACGTTCATCGTGCCGCTTCTGCTGATTCTCTTTATGAAGTCCAAGCAGCTCAAAGCCGTCGGTAAGGCCTCGATTGTTCCTGTTGCCTTCGCCGTCAACGAACCGCTGCTCTTTGGCGCTCCGATGATCCTTAACCCCTACATGCTCATCCCCTTTGTTGCCGCCGGCTGCGTCAACGTGAGTGTTGCCAAGTTCTTTATCGATAACGTGGGCATGAACGGCTTCTCCTTCGTGGTGCCTTGGGCCACCCCCGCCCCCATCGGCATCTTCATCACCACGAACTTCCAGCTTATTGCCCTGGTATTTGTCGCGATCATCATCTTGCTGGACGCCATCATCTACCTGCCGTTCTTGAAGGCATACGATAAGCTGCTCTGTGACCAGGAAGCCGAGCGCGCCGCCGAGCTGGGTCTCGAGTCCGATGGTGCCGCTGCCATCGCCGCCAACGCCTCTGTGCCCGCTGTCGAACAGACCACCGCTTCCGTCGAGACAACCGTTGCCGCCACCGACAGCAAGCCTGTCGCCGATCAGCCCGAGCCCGCCGCCGACGCATCCGCTAAGAAGGACGTCGATGGCCTGAAGGTCCTCGTCCTGTGCGCCGGCGCCGGCACCTCCGCCATGCTCGCTAACGCCATCAAAGAAGGCGCCGCACAGACCGGCGAGAACATTGCTTCCTCCGCAGGCGCCTATGGCCAGCACACCGCCATCATGGATCAGTACGACGTTATCGTGCTTGCCCCGCAGGTCCGTAGCTACTACAACGACATGAAGGCCGACACCGATCGCCTGGGCATTAAGCTGCTCGCCCCGCGCGGCAAGGAATATATCGACCTTACCCGCGACCCCGCTGGCGCCATCAAGTGGCTCCGCGAGAACCTCGACTAGTTCCTCCCTCTGTTGGTGCCCGGATCCCCAGTTCGGGCACCTCTCCCTATTCGTATCCCACAGAAAGGATGACTCATGACCAACCCCATACAGTTCCCCGACGGTTTTGTGTTTGGCGGCGCCACCGCCGCTTACCAAGTTGAGGGCGAGACCCGTACGCACGGCAAGGGCAAAGTGCCCTGGGACGATTTCCTGGCAGCTCAGGGTCGCTTCTCCCCCGACCCCGCAAGCGATTTCTACAACAAGTACCCGGTCGATATCGACCTGTGCCAGCGCTTCGGCATCAACGGTATTCGCGTCTCCATCGCTTGGAGCCGTATCTTCCCCAACGGCACCGGCGAGATTAACCCCGAGGGTGTCGCTTTCTATCACGAGCTTTTCGCCACCTGCAACAATGCCGGCGTTATCCCCTATGTCACGCTCGATCACTTCGATACGCCCGAGGCCTTCTACCAGGACGACGGCGAGGGCTTCCTGACGCGCACGACGATCGACGCTTTTGTCGAGTACGCCAAGTTCTGCTTTGCCGAGTTCACCGAGGTCAAGCACTGGTTTACCTTTAACGAGATTCCCGCAACCGCCGAGGGCAGCTTTATCGTCGGCAACTGGCCGCACGGCGAGAAGTACCGCCTGGACAAGGCCTTCCAGCTCATGCACAACATGATGGTGGCCCACGCCAAGGCTGTCGTCGCCTTCCATGAGGGCGGCTTTGAGGGCGAGATCGGCATTGTCCAGAACCTGGAGCCCAAGTATCCTCTCGACCCCAACAGCGCTGCCGACTGCGAGGCCGCCCGTATAGCCGACGTCATCAACAACCGCTGGGTACTCGACGCCACCTTCCGCGGCCACTATGCAGCCGACACCATGGAGGCTGCGACCAAGCTGGCCCATATCGCCGGCGGCGAGCTCGACGTTCGCGACGAGGACATCGCCGCGTTGACCGCCGCGCTCCCCTACAACGATTGCCTGGGCGTCAACACCTACAAGTGCCAGTTTCTGCGTGCCGCCGAGGGCGAAAACGACATCAACCACAATGGCACCGGCGACAAGGGCTCCTCGCGCTGGTTCCTCAAGGGCGTGGGCGAGGCATGCGTGCGCGAAGGCGTTCCCACGACCGATTGGGACTGGATCATCTATCCCGAGGGCCTGTACGACCTGTTGCTCCGCATTAAGAACGATTACCCCAACTACAAAAAGATCTACATCACCGAGAACGGCATGGGCTATAAGGACGACTTCGAGGACGGCTTTATCGATGACGCCCCTCGCATCGACTATATGCGTCAGCATCTCGCATGGATCCTCAAGGCGATTGACGGCGGCGTAAACGTCGACGGCTACTTTGTGTGGTCGCTGCAGGATCAGTTCTCCTGGACCAACGGCTACAACAAGCGCTACGGCCTGTTCTACATCGACTTTGAGACCCAGAAACGTTATCCCAAGGCAAGCGCATACTGGTACAAGAACGTCGCGGAGACCGGCCTGCTCATGGCCTAGTTTCCGCTGCATACCCCCCTGTCGGCCGCATGAGAATCCCTCCACGGGTTCGCATGCGGCCGATTTTTTTGGCTCGGCCCGAGCAGGCCGTTTGTCTCGATCTGTAACATCTAGCAGGGATTTTCAATCCTAACTGTTATAGATTTAGACGAACGGGCGACCAGGGCTGAAAGATCTCAATCTGTAACACGTAGCCCACTTTTAACCGTCTAACTGTTACAGATCGAGACAAACGCCACAGGTCAATCCCTTTAATCTCAATCTGTAACATCTAGCCGAGTTTTTCGATCCCAACTGTTACAGATTGAGACGATTCGACGGTATCGTCCGCATGGACACACCGTGGTACAATTGTGTCCCAACGCAAAGGAGGTACCCATGTCAGCTTGTGTGCCCGTCCGAGATATGAAGGACACTGCTGCATTCACCACGCTTGTTGAGTCTGAGCGCGACGTCACCGTAACTAAAAACGGCTACGAGGCCATGCACTGCATCAGCAGCGACCAGTATCGCCTCATGCAAGAAGAAATCGCCAAGGCAAAACTGCTGTCTCGTATGATGTTGGCAGAAGACGAAATATCGCAAGGCGACTACAGCGACTACGAATCCTTCGCGGCTTCGATACGAGACAAATATGACCTATAACGTCGTAATCCTCAAAAGCGCGCGATATGAGTACGAGAGTATTGTCGGATACCTTGCTCAAATCCTCAAGAATCCGCGTGCAGCAGGCAATTTTGTCGCTGAGTTTGAATACCAGCTTGATCTGCTTCGCGAGCAGCCACTCCTACGTCCCCTCTCGCACATGCAAGAGTTGGCGGCACGTAATTACCGATCGTTTCCCGTCAACAACTACGTGTGTCTTTACAAGAATGAGCACGAAACGATCTATATCGCCCACGTCTTTCATCAGTCACAGGACTACGCCCGCCTGGTCTAACCCACAAGCTGAATACTTGGCCCGAGCACATTTGCGCGTCAACGTGAAGCGGTAATCCCCGAGCCAGCAGGGGCAGAAGTATCGCCTGCTGCGTTAGCTAGCAGATGACCCGCGTATGCTCCTCGATAGCGGCGCGATTCTCGGCGGCGATACCCGGTTCGCACACCACGGCATCCAGGCTGTCCAAGCGACAGAAGGTGTAGAAGTCGCGCTTGCCGATCTTGCTGGAATCGGCGATCAGATAGCGTGAGTCGGCCTTGCTAAAGGCGAGCTGCTGGATACGGCCCTCGTCCATGTTGGACGTAGATACGTCGCCATCCAGAATACCGTTGGCGCCGATAAACGCCGCATCGATGCCCAGCGCACGCAGGGTATCCTCGGCCGTTGGTCCCACAAAAGCGGCGGTGCGGCGACGGTACATACCGCCCACGAGACACAGGTCGCAGTCTTCGCGCGCCTCGAGCAGGTTAAACACCGAAAGCGAATTGGTCACAATGCGCAGGCGGCACGCCGGCAGTATCGAGGCCATCTGCTCAACCGTGGTGCCCGTACCCAAAAAGATGGTCGAGCCTTCCTCGATAAGCTCCACAGCGCGGCGCGCGATCTGCAGCTTTTCCTCGGCATGCTTAGTGCGCTTTTCGCTGTGCGAATACTCATGGCGCAACATAGCATGGGGACGTCCCTGTGCGCTACGGGCGCCACCGTGCACGCGCTCGATCTCGCCCAGGCTCGCAAGTTCCTCAAGGTCGCGGCGAATCGTCATATCCGAAACGCCCAGCGCATCCGAAATCTCCTTGACCGAGACCGTACCCTGCTCTTCGAGCAGCTGACGAACCTTATCCTGTCGCTCTGCCTTAATCACGATGAATCCTCGCCGTTCTTTGCGCGCATATCATTCAAACAGTAACGAACAAATTGTATCAGACTCGTGCGCGTCAAAAATCAACGCCCGCACAGCTCCAATCATCACTTTTTTGAGAAAAATACCCCCTGCTTTAGTGGGGTGTAGTGATAATCTCGCCTGTTCGCGCTACAGTTTGTCCGAAATACCTCGATGTTAGGAACCAAATGATCACTTCCGAGCTTTTCGGCACCGCGCCGTGCGGTACCCCCGTTCATCGTTACACCCTCAACGGGCCCGAGATCTGCGTTCGCATTATGGACTATGGCGCCACCGTGTTGGGCATCGACGTGCCCGACATCCCCGGCAACGTGCGCGATGTGGTGCTGGGCTTCGATAAGCTCGAGGATTACTTTGACAACCCCGCCTGCTTTGGCGCGACCATCGGACCTGTGGCCAACCGCACTGCAGGTGCCACGATCACCATCGCCGGCACGGACTGGCATATGCCGGCCAACGAAGGCGCCAACAACCTACACAGCGATCTTGAGCACGGCTTGCACAAGCGCGTGTGGGACGTTGAGCTCGACGAGGTCCACAATGCCGTGCGCATGACCACCTCGCTTGAGGACGGTGAGCTGGGCCTTCCCGGCAACCGCACCTTTACGGCCGTGTTTACCGTGACGCGCACCGGCTGCTTCCGTATCGAATATGGCTGTGAGAGCGACCGCGCCACGTACGTGTCCATGACCAACCACACGTACTTTAACCTTGCCGGTCACAACGCCGGCATGGACTGTGAGCACTTCTTTGTTGCTAACGCTGCCCACTACCTGCCCATCAACGAGCAGAATATCCCCACCGGAGAGATCGCTCCGGTCGAGGGCACGCCGTTTGACTTCCGTGAGCTGCGCCCCGTCGCGCCCGGCATGGAAGCCGACGACCCGCAGATTAAGCAGGCCCGTGGCTACGACCACTGCCTGTGCATCGATGGCTATCAGTACGGCCGTAATCTGCGCCGCGCGACGCACGTCGAGGAGATGTGGACCGGCCGTGAGCTGGACTATTACACCACTGCCCCGGGCGTGCAGCTCTACACCGGCAACTGGCTGGGCGACGAACACGCCAAAGACGATGCCAACTATGGTTGGGGCGCCGGCTTTGCCCTCGAGGCCGAAATGTATCCTGACACGCCGCACCATGCGCTGTTCCCCCAGGGCATCGTGGGCCCCGGTCATCCCTACAGCAATGTGATCGAATACCACTTTATGAGGCACTAGGCCCACAACGCGACATATCGCACAGCAACGCCCGCCGGCACACCGCCGACGGGCGTTTTTCATCTTTTGGGCTCTTTTTCGCTGTGACTGTATGAGTGACATATCAAAACTATGCCCATTTACTACGTTTAGCCCGGGATGCTCGACCATGCACCGGTTTTTGTTAAATGCGCGAGCCGTCTACCTGCGGTTTTGTTTTTCTCAAATTCGACATGCTCGGCGATAACCGATCAAACGTAGTAAATGGGCATAGTTTTTGACAGGCGGCATCGCGCGCGTCCCTCGCAAGGGCAAAATGATCCGTTT
>CAJMSL010000090.1 GCA_905216045.1 uncultured bacterium | reverse complement strand
GGCGCCTAGTCCGCGGCTCCGAAGGAGCAGGACAAGGCGCCACACAAGGTCGAGGACGTACAGAAAACCAAGCCCGGCCCCCGCCGGACAGATCCACCGTTACTCGCAGAGCAGCTTGGCGATCTGGACGGCGTTGGTTGCCGCGCCCTTACGGATTTGGTCGCCGCAGCACCAGAAGGTGATGCCACGCGCGGCCTCGGGGTTGGAGATGTCACGACGCACGCGGCCGACCCAAATCAGGTCCTGGTCGGACGTATCCATCGGCATGGGGAAGCGGTCGTGTGCATCCTCGGCGCTCATGTCGTCAACCAGCTTGACGCCCGGAGCGGCAGCGAGCGCAGCACGAGCCTCCTCGACCGTGATGTCACGCTCGAACTCGAGCGTAATGCTCTCGGAGTGCGAGCGCAGCACGGGCACGCGCACACAGGTGCAGTTCACGCGCAGCTCGGGCAGATGCATGATCTTGCGGCCCTCGTTTTGCAACTTCATCTCCTCGGAGGTAAAGCCCTCTTCCTTGACGCCGCCAATCTGCGGAATCAGGTTGCTCGCCAGCTGGGCGGCGAAGGCGCGCGGCTCGGGAATCTCCTCGCCGCGGCCCAGGGCGGCCAGCTGAGCCTCGAGCTCGGCCATACCGGGAGCGCCGGCACCCGAAGCCGCCTGATACGTCGAGACGATCATGCGCTTCACGCCAGCGAGCTGATGCAGCGGCCACGTGGGAACCAGGCCGATGATAGTCGCGCAGTTGGGGTTGGCGATAAGGCCGTGATGCCACTTGATATCGTCGGCATTGATCTCGGGCACGACCAGCGGCACCTCGGGATCCATACGGAAGGCATGGCTGTTGTCGACCACGACGGCGCCGCGCTTGACGGCCTCGGGCAGCAGCTCCTTCGCGATATCGTCACCGGCGGCTCCAAGCACAATGTCGCAGCCCTCAAAGGCCTCGGGGCAAGCCTCTTCGATCACGATCTGCTCGCCACGGAACTCGACGGTCTTGCCCGCAGAACGCGCGCTCGCCAGCAGCTTGAGCTTGCCAACCGGGAACTCCTGCTCGTTGAGGCACTCGAGCATCTGGGTGCCCACGGCTCCCGTCGCGCCCAAAATAGCAACCGTGTACTGTTTCATGCTTCCCCCTTTAAAGGTTGTGGCTTTTGCCCGCACGCCGAGCAGGCCGATTATTGTTGCCAGTGTATACAAGAACGGGGCGGGCACGAAACCCGCCCCGTCGAAACGAAACCGAAACGAAACGCCCCGCCGTAGATTTATGAGACATGTCCCAAAAAATCAACGGGATGGCAGCTACTTGTGGAGCGCGACCAGAGCGGGATCGACCGGCGCGGGAGCCTCCAGGTCGGAGACCTTCACAATGCCGTTCTCGTCGGAGAAGGCACGGTAAATGGTCTGAATCGCCAGGTCGAAGTCCTTCTCCTCGACACCGATAATGATATTGATCTCGTCGCAGCTCTGCGAAATCATACGCACGCTCACGCCGGCCTGACCAAGCATGCCAAACAGATGGCCCGAGATACCTGCACGGCCGCGCAGGTTACGGCCAACGGTAGCGATGAGCGCCAAGCCCTCGACAACCTCGATCTCGAGCGGCTCGACCTCCTGCTGAATGTCGCCCACGAGCGAGTACAGCGAGTCGTGCACATCCTGCTCCTGCACCACGGCGCCAAAGCGGTCGACGCCGGTGGGCATGTGCTCGACGGAAACGTCATAGCGCTCGAAGACCGAAAGCGCGCGGCGCATAAAGCCAACGCGGGGCTTGGTACGGTCGCGAGCCACGTTGATGGCGACAAAACCGCGCTTGCCGGTCACACCGGTAATGATGGGCTCCGCCTCGCCCTCATCAGCCGTCTCGCTAATGATGGTGCCGGGGTCCTGCGGCGCATTGGTGTTTTTGATGACTAGCGGAATACCGGCCTCGCGCACGGGGAACACAGCCTCCTCGTGCAGGACGCTCGCGCCCATGTACGAAAGCTCGCGCAGTTCCTCGTAGGTAACGCGCGCAATGGGCTGAGCCTCGGGCACAATGCGAGGATCGGCAGAATAGAAGCCCGAGACGTCGGTCCAGTTCTCGTAAAGGTCGGCGCCCAGGCACTTAGCCAAAATCGCGCCCGAGCTATCGCCGCCGCCCCGCTCGAGCAGTTTGATCTGGCCCTCACGCGTCGCGCCGTAGAAACCGGGCATAACAAAGCCGCCCTGCTGACCGTATTCCTGCACCAGCTCGGAGGTGCGGTTCATGCTGAGCGTACCGTCGTGATGGAACGCCACAACCGTCGCGGCGTCCAGGAACGGTAGGCCCAGGTACTCAGCCATCAGGCGAGCGGTGAAGTACTCGCCGCGGCTCACAAGCTCCTCGGTGGAGTAACCGCCCGAGCGGGCGCGCTCGGCAAAAGCCGCGAACTCCTCACGGATGGGATAGGTGAGCTCCAGCTCGTCAGCGATATCAAAATAGCGCTGGCCGATGTCCTCGAGCAGCTCCTCGCACGACACGTGGTACTTAACGTGCGCGTTAACCAGGTAGAGCAGGTCGGTCACCTTGGTGTCGCCCTTAAAGCGGCGACCACAGGCGGAAACCACCACAAAACGGCGAGCCGGGTCGGCATCGACGATGGCCTTGATCTTCTTAAAGTGTTCGGCGTCGGCGACCGACGAGCCGCCAAACTTGGCAATCTTAATCATGGGCTGGAGGTTACCTTTCTAAAAAGCCTCTGCGAACCTATTTTGCGCGCTCTGATACCATGGTTTCACCGATTGGGACCAAGGCATCCGAGGAGCAGTGTTATATGGGAACTTATCATAGTACACGAGGACGCACTTTATCGTGCTCAAGTAAGGTGGCAATCCGCACCGGCATCGCTCCCGACGGGGGTTTGTTTGTCTCGGACGAGCTCGGCACCCAGCAGGTCGATATCAGCTCGCTTGCAGATAAATCGTACTTTGAAATCGCTCAAGATGTGTTGGGAATGTTACTGAATGATTACACGGCCGAAGAAATTTCGGCGTGTGTCGACGAGGCATACCGCGGCACGTTCGCGAGTGAAGAGGTTACGCCGCTCGTCAAACTCGACGCTGCGCCGGGCGCTGCCGCCCCTCAGACCTATGTGATGGAGCTCTTTGGCGGCCCCACGAGCGCCTTTAAGGATGTCGCCCTGCAAATGCTTCCCCGTCTCATGGCCCGCACTTCTGCCAAGGACGGCGGCTCCGAGCGCATCATGATCGTCACCGCCACATCGGGCGACACGGGCAAGGCAGCGCTCGCTGGCTTTGCCGACGCCCCGGGCACGGGCATCACCGTCTTTTATCCCGAAGGCAAGGTCAGCCGCGTCCAGAACCTGCAGATGTCCACACAGGAAGGCGATAACGTCGCCGTCTGCGGCATCCGCGGCAACTTTGACGACGCCCAGAGTGCCGTCAAGCGCATCTTTGCCGATAAGGAGCTTGCCGAGCGTCTTGAAGCCGCCGGCACGGTGCTTTCGAGCGCCAACTCCATCAACGTCGGCCGCCTGGTGCCGCAGGTCGTCTACTACTTTGCCGCCTATGCACAGCTGCTGCGCGCCGGTGCCATCGAGGCCGGCGCCGCCGTTGAGTTCTGCGTCCCGACCGGCAACTTTGGCGATATCCTGGCCGGCTACTACGCCAAGCGCATGGGTCTGCCCGTCGCCAAACTCGTCGTGGCCAGCGACAAGAACAACGTGCTCGCTGACTTCCTGACCACCGGCGTCTACGACCGCAACCGTCCGTTCTTCACGACCATCTCGCCGTCGATGGACATCCTCATCAGCTCTAACCTGGAGCGCATGCTGTACTTCCTGTCCGATGGCGACTGCGAGCTTGTTGCCGGCCTTATGGAGCAGCTGGCCCAGACTGGTCGCTACGAGGTTCCCGCCGACCTGCTGGCAAAGATTCAGGGCGTCTTTGGCTGTGGTTGGGCCAGCGAGGACGAGGTCCGCGCTGCTATCAAGGGCTGCTGGGACGCGAACGACTACGTGATCGACCCGCACACCGCTTGCGGCTATCACGTCTTTGAAAAGGTCGCTCCCGCCGAGGGCGCCAAGGCCCGCGTGCTACTTTCGACCGCCAGCCCCTACAAGTTCCCACGCGCCTGCTGCGATGCCCTGGGCCTCAACGTTCCCGAGGACGACTTTGAGGCCATGCGCGTGCTCGAGCAGGCAACCAACACGGTTGCCCCGGCCCAGCTCGCCGAACTCGAATCCAAACCCGTCCGCTTCGAAGACGTCTGCGACGTCGATGAGATGGCCGGCTACGTCGAGTCTGCAGCAAAAAAGATGGCCACCAACTAAACCCCTTATTAAGCGCCGGCGAAAGCCGGCGTACTTTCTTTCATCAGATAACCCCCGGGATGATGACGAACGCGCACAGCGTGCCTGGCTGTTTAGTTCGTCGCGAGTTCCGCACGCAAAGGAAAGCACTTAATGTGCTTTCCGTCTTGCGCAGGACTGCCCGAGCAGCGAACTAAACAGCCAGGCACGCCAGGAGGACCCACATGATCAAAATCACCGTCCCAGCAACCAGCGCCAACCTAGGCATCGGCTACGACACCCTCGGCATGGCCGTCAGCCTCTACTCGCACTTTACCTTTGAGCGCGCCGACAAGCTCACCATCACGGGCTGCCCCGAGGAATTCCAAAACGAGAACAACCTGGTCTACGTAAGCTTTGTCGATGCGCTGGCCGCATGGGGCGAGCCGGCCTTCCCCGTTGCCATCGACATCCAGACCGACGTGCCCGTCGCCCGCGGCCTGGGCTCCAGCTCCACCTGCGTCGTCGCCGGCATCATGGCAGCCGCCGCACTGACGGGCCACACCGTCGACCGTGCCGAGCTTGTTCGCATTGCCACCGAAGTCGAGGGCCATCCCGATAACGTCGCCCCCGCCATCCTGGGCGGCGCCGTCTGCTCCTTTACGCCGACTGATTCGCTCCCCCAGTGCCTGCGCTACGAGGTGAGCGGTCGCCTGCGTTTTATTACCGTGATTCCGCCCTACGAGGTGCATACGAGCGAGGCCCGCAAGGTTGTGCCACAGGAGATTCCACTCTCCACCGCCGTATGGCAAATGGGCCGCATCGCCGGCATGACGCGCGGCCTGGAGACCGGCGACCTTGACCTGATTGCCGCCGCCAACGACGACCGCATCCAGGAGCCCTATCGCCGCCGCCTCATCCCCGACTACAACGCCGTGCGCGACACCTGCCTTAACGGAGGCGCCAAGACCATCTGGATCAGTGGCTCCGGCTCGACCCTCATGGCCGTGACTGACGACACCATCGTGGCAAAGTTCCTGCAGGTCAAGCTGCGCGAGCAGTTCCCCAAGTGCGAGACGCACATTCTGACGTGCGACACCGAGGGCGCCCAGATCGAATACCTGTAGCGCCCTGCCTCATTGCTCTCACCGGCCCCCTTGGGGCTTCCCCTGAAAACGTCCTCGATCATGAATTGCCCCGTCGTGCGCTTCGCGCTACGGGTCAATTCGATCTGCGGATTGTTTTCTGGGGAAGCCCCAAGGGGGCCTGCGCAGCCTCGACAGGATAGTCGCATTCACTGATTTGATCTTGTGCTCCAACGGAGCCACAGACGAGAGGCCTTCGCGCTGCGGAATAATTTTGAGGGGAACACCCCGACCATCCCTGCGTTTACCTTGCTGAGGATGTCTACAGGGACCCACGCTTTGAAGGGGCGCCGGGCAGATAGGGGCTTTTTAGGTTACATAATAAACTGTTAATCTATGCTACTATTTAACTAGGCATCGCAGTATGGAGGTGGTCAAAGTGTTACGCACACTCAAAGCTTCGTTTTTCCTCTCGATACTTTTGATATTACCGATATGTTTCTCGTTTAGCCCTTCGACTGCTTATGCTGCAGAAAGCGATGCTGTCGCAATTTCTGGCGCAACCCAAGATTTTGATTTAACGAAAGGTCCCGAGCAGTCTCATCAAATCAAGCTTAAGGATGGGACCGTTGCAGTAATAGGAATTAAAAAAACCAATGAACCCAGCCTGATATGGGACAGTTACTACAACAACGCATCTGGAACTTGGACTATCTATTACAACAGTCCTTTTATTTATCGCGAATTCAAGATCAAGATAGCGAACTCGCTCATTACCAGCGCTTGGGGACAAAACTATACGACTATCGGCTGTACGGTAACTAACGAGTCCTTTATATGGAACTCGAAACAGGCGACATATCGACTCAACTATGAATCGATGGGGATGACGTCCGGTATCGCCGTGTTGCAAGCGACCATGGAAGGCAGCACGCTCCACACCTATGCAAACTAGACTCACATCAATTGAGGAAGTTCAATGATCCCAATTCCTGCACGCTCAGACATTATGATCGCTCTCGTTTGGATTCTCGTCGGAGTGCTTATTTGGCGTATCTGCAAATGGGTTAAAAACAAGAAATAGTTGATAAAACGTATATGCCATTTATGCGATGCTTGGGGCCGTTAAATCGGCCCCTATTTCTATAGCTTTTCAAGCAGCAGTCACCCATTTGGAAGTCGCAACGCCATTCATACGATTTCGGCCCTTTAAGCCGCTATCTATTGGTAGGGACTCTTGCTGGTAAGGAGCGCTTACTAGATACAAACCTTGGCAATATATTGGTTTACGCTGCGCTGGTTTCTTTGTATTCGAAGACTGGTTCTAGGAGGTCTTCGATGTTGCAGTGGAGGGCTTTTGCTATGGCCCTTACGCTTGTTACCGAAGCTTCATTGATGTTTCTCTGGCGCTGCTCGTACATTTGGATTGAGCGGAGTGACACACCCGATTCGTATGCTAGGTCTTGTTGGGTTTTCTTAAGCTTCTTTCTTGCTAACGCAAGTTTTGTTTGCCTGGACGCTTTCTTCGCCATATCGCAGACGAGGCGAGCCACGCGTTCCTCCGAGGCTTCGTGCCAAGGGTAGTACAGACTGCGCAGCGCATCAAATGGAACGACATGCAGCAAATCCTCGAAAGACTCTCCTAGGCGCCACTGAAGGTATGCCAATATCCAGCCTGTCCAATATTCCGGTGTCTTTTCGAATCGGTAGGTTCGATTTGGCATCGGCCTTGATTGATAGCCCGACCTTTCAGCGATAAGCGCGAACAGCTCAACGCCCGATTTTCCCGACACTACCCATGCGTTGCCGCGTTCGAACTCGCGAGCTACGCCGCTCAGGCAAAAGAGTTCCGCAACTTCCGATCCTTCTGCTCCATAATCGTTAACGGCATAGTCAAAGCAGTCGCCGAGGTTGTTCATTGCATCCTCGAGGTAGTAGACGGGATATGTCCTACTCGGCCCACGATCTGTTAACTCTTGGATCATTTAAATCAACCCTCCCTGCCATTAAATCCCTAATGTCGATACCTTCGGAATCGAACCCATTGACCGTATCCAAATATTTGCGTCGAGCATTCTGCTCTCGCTCAAAACGCTTGGGATAATACTCAGGCCCCGAAGCCTGCTTCCAATCGCGGAACCTAATCGCCGAGAACGCACGCTCACTCATAAGCGCATATTGAATGCCCAAATCCCCCAAAAACATAATGCGCTGCAATTGCCTGAGCGAAATCATGCCGTTGACAAACTGTCTTGCAAACGAGAAATAGGAATCGTCTGCACGATAGCCTCGAATAACGTCATAAGGAGATGTATCAATTAAACAGTTATCAAGTAGATAACGAAGCCCCTCGCGTGCTACTGGCGTCGAAACATTGAACTCTCTGTTGTTCGCCAGAATTGCAAGCCAATTGAGGATTGAAAACTCCCCAGACTCCAAATCCAAGACCGAAAGGCCATCTAAATCAAGCTCATATCGATTGGCAACGCCATCAGACTCGGTCCGGCATGCCCATTCCATCGCCATTTCCTCATGTGGCGTGCAATAAAACCCGCGCCCATAGTCATTGAATTGTCTGCATTTATCCAACGACGGACGTTCGACAACAACCTCCGACCCGTGCCAAAGCTCCATATCGACCTCCAAAAAAATATCACCTCAGTGATAGTTTACCAATAACTATCACTGAGGTGATATAGATGAGAGCTTTTGAGGGGTTGCAGCCCGAATAGAGGCAAGCCTCAGCGATGCGCTTTTTGAGTTCGTCGATGCCGGTACCGGTTTGGGAGCTTGTGATGATTACGTTTTCGGCCGGGACGTTGAGCTGCTTTTTGATGGCTGCTGCCTGGCGGGCCTGCTGGGTGCGGCTGAGCTTGGCGGCCTTGGTG
>CAJMSL010000089.1 GCA_905216045.1 uncultured bacterium | reverse complement strand
GTCCTAGTCAAACAAACTCGGCATGTCGTTTTCTTTCATGAGGGCACCGGCGGAGGGGAGGCTCTGCGCGGTGAACTTCTCGGCCGAGACGCCGGCGCCAAGAATCTCTTCGGTTGTGCCGACGGTGGTGACCGAGCGGCCCTTCTTGGCCGTAAAGGCCTGGACGCCCTGCGTGTTGGTGGTCGTCTTGGTCTTGAGCAGCGACGTGTTGAAGTTCATCAGGCGGTAGTCGCTCGAGACCAGCGCGATGTCGCGATCTTCCTTGAGCACCTGGGCATACAGCAGCTTGCTGCCACCGTAGATGGCGTTCTTGAGGCGCTTGCGGTTGGTCTTGGTGACGTATCCGGAAAGCGCGACGCGCACCACGCGGCCGTTCTCAAAGACGAACAGCACGTCGGCCTTGTAGTCCTCGGGGTCGATGACCCAGATGACGCTCTCGTCGGGTTCCATCTCAAGATCGGTCGGCAGGTACGAGCCCAGCTGTGCCGACTTGGTATCCTCAAACGCCGCGACTTTGCACTTATACACCTGGCTCTTGTTGGTAAAGACCAGCAACTCGTGCGTGTTGGAGGACGGGAACTCGATAAAGGGTTTGTCACCGTCCTTGTACTTGAGCGTGGTCGCCTTCTTGAGTACGCGGTCCGTCATCTTCTTAAGGTAGCCATCGCGCGAGAGCATGATGGTGACCGGGTACTCCTCGACCTCGGGCTCCAGGCTCACCTCGATAACCTCATGGGGCTCGATCCTGCCCGTGCGGCGCGGCATCACGTACTTCTTGTTGACTGCGGCCAGCTCGTCGCTGATGACCTTCTTGATGTTCTCCTCGCTGGAGAGGATCTCCTCAAGCTCGGCAATCTCGCCCTCGAGCTTAGCGATGTCCTTGGTGCGGTTGAGGATGTACTCCTCGTTGATGTTGCGGAGCTTAAGTTCGGCAACAAACTCGGCCTGTGTCGCGGCGATGTCGAAACCCTTCATAAGGGTGGGCACGACCTCGGCTTCGAGCGTGGTGCCGCGGATGATGGCGATGGCCTTGTCGATGTCGAGCAAGATCGCCTCGAGGCCGTGCAGCAGGTGCAGGCGCTCGGACTTTTTGCCCAGGTCAAAGTTAATGCGGCGACGCGTGGACTCAATACGCCATTTGACCCACTCGTGCAGAATCTGGCGCACGCCCATAACACGGGGATAGCCGTCGACGAGCACGTTGAAGTTGCACGAGAACGAATCCTGCAGCGTGGTCGAGCGATAGAGCTTGGCCATGAGCTTGTCGGGGTCGACACCGCGCTTAAGGTCGATGGCGATGCGCAGGCCCGAAAGGTCGGTCTCGTCGCGGATATCGGCGATCTCCTTGACCTTGCCCTCCTTGGAGAGCTTGACGATGCGCTCGATGATGACATCGGTCTTGGTGGTGTAGGGAATCTCGTAGACCTCGATGATGCGCTCTTCGGGAATCCAGCGCCAGCGGGAGCGGATCTGGAAGCTGCCCAGGCCGGTCTCGATAATCTTTTCCATCTCCTCGCGGCGGTAGATAATCTCGCCGCCGGTCGAGAAGTCGGGCATGGGCATGTACTCGAGCAGGTCGCAGTCGGGATCCTGCAGGTAATGCATGGTGGCGGTGCAGACCTCGTTGAGGTTGAAACCGCAGATGTCGGACGCCATGGCGACGCCGATGCCCTTGTTGGCCGAGACGAGGATGTTAGGGAACGTGGTGGGTAGCAGACGCGGCTCCTTCATGGCGCCGTCGTAGCTGTCGACGAAGTCGACCGGGTCCTTGTCGATGTCCTTGAAGATCTCGGCGCTGATGGGGGAGAGCTTGGCCTCGGTATAACGCGAGGCGGCGTAGCTCAGGTCGCCCGAATAGTACTTGCCAAAGTTGCCCTTCGACTCCACAAAGGGCGCGAGCAGCGCCTCGTTGCCGGTGGCCAGGCGCACCATCGTCTCATAGATCGCGGCGTCGCCGTGCGGATTGAGCCTCATGGTCTGGCCCACGATGTTGGCGCTCTTCTGGCGCTCGCCCTTGAGCAGACCCATCTTGTACATGGTGTAGAGCAGCTTGCGATGCGAGGGCTTAAAGCCGTCGATCTCGGGGAACGCACGCGAGACGTTGACGCTCATGGCGTAGGGCATGTAGTTGACCTCGAGTGTCTGCGTGATCGGCTGGTCGGTGACCTCGGAGTGCAGGCCGATGACGTTCTCGGCGTTGACCTGCTTTTTCTTTGGCTGGTTCTTCGTCTTCTTCTTTGCCACGATTTCCTCTTGAACTTCTTAAGGGCCGTCGTTATCGATTTGCTGCTACTGCAGGTCCAACTGGTCCAGGTATTCCTTGCCGTGCTCCGAGATATGGCGCTTGCGGCCCGCCTCGTCGTTGCCCAGCAACAGGTTGAACATGGTTTCCATCTTGGTGACGTCCTCGGGCTCCACCTTGATCAGACGACGCGTCTCGGGGTTCATGGTGGTGAGCCACATCATGTCCGGATCGTTCTCACCAAGACCCTTGGAGCGGTTGATGGAGCACTTCTGGTCGCCGATCTCCTTAAGGATGCCGTTCTTTTCGAGCTCGGTGTAGGCAAAGTAGGTCTTTTCTTTGCAATTGATCTCGTAGAGCGGCGACTCGGCGATATACACGTAACCCTCGTCGATGAGCGTGGGCACCAGGCGATAGAGCATGGTGAGCACAAGCGTGCGGATGTGGTAACCGTCGACGTCGGCGTCCGTACAGATAATGACCTTGTTCCAGTTGAGGTTGTCCAGGTCAAAGGCGCCAAGGTTCTTGATGCGCTTGTCTTTGATCTCCACGCCGCAGCCCAGCACGCGCATGAGGTCCATGATGATGTCGGACTTAAAGATACGCGGATAATCCTCCTTCAGGCAGTTGAGGATCTTGCCGCGGACGGGCATAACGCCCTGGAACTCGGCATCGCGCGACGTGCGGATGGCGCCTGCTGCCGAGTCGCCCTCTACGATGTAGATCTCGCGACGGTTCTTATCTTTGGAGCGGCAGTCGATGAACTTCTGCACGCGGTTGGCCATGTCGGTCTTCTGCTGCAGGTTGGTTTTGATGCTCTGGCGTGTCTTCTCGGCGTTCTCGCGCGAACGCTTGTTGATGAGCACCTGCTCCATGATCTTGTTGGCAGCGTCTTTGTTCTCGATCAGGTAAGTCGAGAGGCGCTCCTTAAAGAAGGCCGTCATAGCCTGCTGGATAAAGCGGTTGTTGATGGCCTTCTTAGTCTGGTTCTCGTAGGACGTCTGGGTTGAGAAGCAGTTGGTCACCAGCACCAGACAGTCCTGGACGTCCTGCCACTTAATGCCGCTCTCGTTTTTGTTGTATTTGCCCTGTTGCTTAATGTAGGCATCGATGGCGCTGGTCAGAGCGCTACGGGCCGCCTTCTCGGGCGAGCCGCCGTTCTCGAGCCACGATGAGTTGTGGTAGTACTCCTGCATCATGAAGGTGCGCGAGAAGCACATGCACGCGGTGATCTTTACATTGTAGTCGGGCAGGTCCTCGCGATCGCGACCGCGACGGTCGGCCTCGATAAAGAAGGGCTCGGTGAGGTAGTCGGTACCGACCTTCTCGAGCACGTAGTCTTCGATGCCCTTGGGATAGCAAAAGTCCTCTTCGGAAAACTCGCCATCGTCGCCCTCAATGCGCAGGCGGAAGGTCACGTTGGCGTTGACCACGGCCTGGCGGCGCATGGTCTCGCGATACCAATCGTGGGGGATGCTGATGGAGGTAAAGACCTCAAGATCGGGGCGCCATTTGATGGTGGTGCCGGTACGGTCCTCGTCGCTGGGCTCAATCTCGAGTGCCTTCTTTTTGGCGCCAACGACCTTGCCCTTTTTAAAGTGCAGGGAGTACTTGTTGCCGTCGCGCCAAACCGTGACGTCCATGTATTCGGAGGCGTACTGGGTCGCGCACGAGCCCAGGCCGTTGGTACCGAGCGAGAAGTCGTAGTCGCCGCCCTGGTTGTTGTTGTATTTGCCACCTGCGTCGAGCTCGCAAAAGACGAGCTCCCAGTTAAAGCGCTTCTCGGAGGGGTTCCAGTCGAGCGGGCAGCCGCGGCCGTTGTCCTCTACCTGAATGGAACCATCGCGAAAGGCGGTAAGGGTGATGAGCTTGCCGTAGCCCTGGCGCGCCTCGTCAACGGCGTTGGACAGGATCTCGAAGGCGGCATGCGCGCAGCCGTCGAGTCCGTCCGAGCCAAAGATGACGGCAGGGCGCAGGCGTACGCGCTCCTCGTCCTTGAGCTGGCGGATACTGTCGTTACCATAGTTTGCGGTGTTTTTTGCCATACTCGCTCTCTCGGTGCTCCTTTGCTGCGTTTAAGTCATATAGATAGTCAAGGTAGCATAGCCCAGCCCACAGACGATTCCAACCAACACGAAATCCATCGAACAACCGTTCGATTAGATAATGAATGCTTGGAATGCGGGAGGGACCTGTCCTGTCCTATCCAAACATCTGCGGCAGGTCGATGAAGACGGTTCGATCGCTTTCGCCAGCTTCGAAGCCCGAACGGGAGAAGAATCCATAGCGATGGCACTTGAGTCCCGTTGCCTCGACTTGGGCGATTTCCTCGTCGACCATTTTTTGCGTGATGGGGGATTTGCGGAACTTTGCTTCGTAGAATGCGTAGCCCTCGGGGTCTTGCGTTACCACATCGAATTCGCCGCTCGTTTTGTTTGCGGGGTCGTCGTACCAGTACTTGCCTATGGCGTCGAAAGCCGGTTCGATCTTGCCGGTCCTGTTCTGCCGCACGAGGTATTGACGGCAGATCTCCTCGAACATATGAGGAACGTAGTTTTCCTCGAAGTCTTGGAAGACGTGACGATCATAGAAGACTTCCGGGTCGAGCAGCTGACGCGCTGAGGCATTGCGGAAAACATAGCGATAGTAAAAGAGCGAAAGCGGATCCACTACAAAGTAGCCAGACTTGCGCTTGTTCGTAGGGTCGTTGATGGGTGCACGCTTTTGGACGATTTCGAGTGACATGAGCTTGTCGAGCACGTCTGCCATGGCCGGACCGCTCGAGACGTGCGACTGTGCCAGCACGTCCCCCCAACGGGAGTAGCCTTGTGCGAGAGCCCCGAAAACTTCGTTGGCGTTGGTCATCTTCGAGATCTCGGCGTTGAGATAGGACGGCACCTCGCTTTCTAAGCGGGCGCCAGGTTCCGTGACGAGCTCGATGATGTTGTCGCGTACGCTTTGGGATTGATCGATGAGGCGATTGTAAAAGGGGATACCGCCAAAAACGCTATAGAGCCGCACCTTGTCCTCGGGCGAGAACGCGGGATAGAACTTCGCAGCGTCAAAGTAATCCATGGGCTTAAGCTCAAGCGCGAGATCAATTCGCCCGTAGAGGGGGCTTTCATGCTCGATGAGGGATTTCATAATCTCAACGTAGGAGCCGCACAGGACAATGTTTAAACGTGAGTCTTCCCTGTGGGCGTCGATTGAGGTCTGAAGAATGCTGTCTAAGCCTTTAACCGCATCTCTCAAGTAGGGGTATTCGTCGAGAACGAGGGTAATGTTCTTGTCTTTAGCTTGGGCAAACAGAAATTCGATGAGCTCGCGGATGCCTGTGAAGGCGAGCGGAGGAAAGCTCAGCGCTTCAGCAACAAGGACGGACAGACTCTCGAGGTTGTCTGCCTCGGAGGTTTGGCGGCACTCGTAATAGACCGTTGCGACGTCCGACAAATCGGTTAGCGCCTGCTTGATGAGCTCACTTTTTCCGACGCGACGCCTGCCGTAAATGAGAACATTGCGCTGCTCGGGTGCTTTGAGCGTTTTCTTAATACGGGCGAGCTCACGCTCCCTGCCAATAAATTCCACTTACTCGGTTCCTTCCGACTCGGTTTTGTCCGAGTTAATTGTATCGCATGGATCAGTTTATGCTCGAGTTTACTCGGACAAAACCGAGTCGGTTCTGCCCGAGTAAATTTGAAGGCGGCCGAATGCGTCTTGCTGCGTTTGCGGTTGGATACGTTGTCGAAAACGTGTCGTGCGGATTGTTGGATCGAATCGAACATTGGGACAGACGTCTCGTTTTATGGGCCGGGGGCGTGCATGTGCGAGTTCTTTTGGCCCATAAGGAACGCTGGTGGGTCGTTATTTGGGCCACGGGTCACTTCGCCGGCGCCGTGTTTCGTCATACGCTCATAGTGGAAGCCGATGCCACGGGGTCGACTTAGGACTCGGGCAATGGATGAGCTGCAAGCCGAAAGGAGCGGTGAGAATGATGAGGCCCATGACAAAGAAACTGCTGTTAGGAATTCCCACCGTGACGCTTTCGGCCGTGCTGGCGTGTACAGTGGCCGGCTGTGGCGGTAGTGCTCCGAGCGGCTCGCCTGGCGGTTCGGGCGGCTGCGCGCCTGGGCTGGAAATGCCCAGGGCCTATGTTTCGCTGACGGTCGAGGTGGCTGGCATTACCTATGAGGCGGTGGCTCACGGTACGTTCTATCGCGGCGATGCCAAGCTGCAGGACGGCTTTTACCTGCACATCAAGATCACCAACAACAACACAAAGAACAGGACGTTCAGTTCCTTTAACGTGCATGCTGCCCAGGGCGATCTTGAGGCAGGCGACCCGTTGTTTACTTCCGGCAAGGCGGCCGTGCTCGACTACGTTGCAAGCGAGGCTCCCGATGAGCTGCACGAGGGCATCGACCTTTCCGAGAGGCCAGATATCGGCCCGGGCGAGACCGTTGAGTACGTGTATTTCTGGGCGCCCAAGACGGCGTACTACGGGCCCATCACTGTCGAGTTCGTAGACGCTTATGCCCCCGCCAAGAATCATGAGGCCATGCACTTTGACACCACGGGATGCGAGACCAAGGAGTTCAAGGCGGCCGGCGGCGTGGCCGATTCTGGCGAGAAGGCAGATTTAACGGGCATCGACTGCGCATCGTACAGCATCGAGGCCGCCGATGGGTACACGCTGGATTCGTCCGACGAAGAGCGCGAAAAGGCAAACTTCTTCCACGACGAGACTGGAGGACGCCTGAACATCAGCATCTTCCCGCGCTCGCCGGAGGAAGAGGTTGCAAGCCTAGAGCAGGTCTACGAAGGCAAGGAGACAACAACCGACCAGGTCGAGTACAACGGCATAACGTGGCTGCGCTTTACCGGTCCCGACAACGGCCATACGCTGTTTGCGACGGCTCCCGCGACGGGCGAGACCGTCCGCGTGTCGATTGGCTGGAAGATCGATTGGGACGCCGCCGCGCCCATGATGGAGGCATTGAAGCTCAAGTAGCGGGTTGCGATTCCCATGTCAGGCGACTCAGGGCTGGCTCCGAGTTATCGGGGCCAGCCCCTTTTGGTGTTCGATGAGCCGAGTCGGCGTCTCTCACAAAAGTAACTAGGAGCTAGCGAGACCTATCCGAATTGACCTCATTGGCGGTGTCTTTTTCGAGCGCCGTGCGGCGGGCGCTGTAGGCGATGAGGCCGGCGCCTGCCGCGGCGAGTGCTGTAGCGGCTGCCGTAAGGGGAGCATTGACATCGCCCGTGCCAGCGAGCGCGCCCGCTTTTCCGGAGCGCTTGTTATTGCTGTGGTCCTTGCCACCGCCGGAGCTCCTTCCGCCGGAGCCGCCGCCCTCGTCGGTACCGCCGCCACTCGAGCCGCCATCGTCGTCTGCTGTCATCGGGGCGTCGTGAAGTTCTGTCGTATCCGCGCTGTCGCATACGCCGACCTGAACTTCTGAGCGTTCGCATGCCGCGTCGGGCACATGAAGCTCGTGCAGTACGGCACCCAGCGCCGAGTTTGCGCCCGGTCGAATTTCCTCGAGCGTTACGGGATCGAGCGCCACCAGATTACGCGCCTTCGCATACAGCGTTACGCGTTTGCCCACTTCGTCGCTCCAACTCTCGGGGATAGCGAAGCTCATGCGGAACTGTGCCGTGCAACCCGGTGCCAGCACGGCGTTGCCACTGTCGGCTACCAGCGGGTGCGTTGCAAAAGGTGTGCCCAGCGTTTCGAGCGCGTACTTCACGTGTGCCATGTCGTTGACCGAAGCGTCCTCGGCAAGCTCTGGATCGTAGATCGATGCCATGCGTGTGTTCGCTCCGAACCCGATGGATGCGCTGGAGAACGGCTGGCTGGAGCCCTCTCGGTACAGATCGATTGTGCCGGCGGTCAGCAAGGTGTTGCCGTCGTTTCGCACCGTGACCATGAAGGATTCGCCTGCTGCTCCGGGCACCACCGCGCCCGAGGTAGCGACTGCGCCCGTCGGAGTGGCACACGCCACCAAGGGCACTTCGATGCCGTGTAGTTCTGCCTCGCTCTTCTCCGCGCTCACAATGTG